>JAKSKJ010000025.1 GCA_024401795.1 Bacteroidales bacterium
CTGGAGGCGGTTGTTCCAACTTGTAAGGTCTTTGGCATAATTGGCAAAGGCATCCATTCCCGCAGCAAGGCTCAGGGTATTGTATCCTCCTGCAGCCCAGTTGGTGAGGGATGTCTGGTTGAAGCCGATATCGAAAGCCAGCGAGGATTTCCAGTACTTGGGTTTGACCTCGGGTTCCTTGACTTCTTCGGCTGTGGCGATGGCTTTCGCCGCTTCCGCAGCGATTGTCTGGGCATCTTGGGCGGAAGCGAAAACCGTCAGACACAGAAAACAGGCGATGAAAAGAATTTTCTTCATAAATGTCATCAGTATGAAATTGCAAATACGACTCTTTGACCGGATGGCTTGCCGGAATAAATGCACTTGCCTTCCTCTTTGCATACGCAGGTGTCAACGGGGATGCAGCGTATTGTAGCCTTGGTCTCATCCTTTATGGCCTGCTCCGTTTCCGTGGTTCCGTCCCAATGGCAGAGAAGGAATTTGCCGGTCTTGATTTTCTCCTTGAACTCCTCCCAACTGTCGCATTTTTCTATGTTTCCATCACGGAATGCTTCGGCCTTGTCGTAGATGTTCTGCTGAATGTCTTCAAGCAGCCCGTCGATGTGCGCGGCGATTCCGTCGAGAGACATCGTTTCCTTGGTGAGTGTGTCGCGGCGTGCCACTTCCACCGTGCCTGCAGCGAGGTCGCGGGCACCCATCGCAAGACGAACGGGCACGCCCTTGAGCTCCCATTCGGCAAACTTGAATCCCGGGCGGAGGGTGTCGCGTTCGTCAATCCTGACACTGTGCCCCATTGCCTCAAGTTCCTTCTTTATGGCGTGCATCTTGTCAAGCACCGCGTTCATCTCTTCTTCCGTGCGGAATATAGGCACCATCACCACCTGGATGGGAGCCAGTTTCGGAGGCAGCACAAGTCCGTTGTCGTCTCCGTGAGCCATTATGAGAGCACCCATAAGTCTTGTGGAAACGCCCCAGGAGGTTGCCCATACATATTCCTGCTTGCCGTCCTTGTTTGCAAACTGGACATCGAATGACTTAGCGAAATTCTGACCGAGGAAGTGGGATGTTCCGGCCTGCAGAGCTTTCCCGTCCTGCATCATTGCCTCTATTGTCAAAGTGTCAAGCGCTCCGGCGAAGCGTTCGTTGGGGCTCTTGTGGCCTACGATTACGGGGAGCGCCATTACCTCGCGGGCGAACCTGGCATATACCTGCACCATCTCCTCGGCTTTTGCCTGAGCCTCTTCTGCCGTGGCGTGCGCCGTATGGCCTTCCTGCCATAGGAACTCGGCGGTGCGGAGGAACAGTCTTGTCCTCATCTCCCATCTGACGACGTTGCACCACTGGTTGCAGAGAACCGGAAGATCTCGCCAGGATGTTATCCAATTCTTGTAGGTGTTCCAGATGATGGTCTCGGAAGTAGGGCGCACAATCAGCTCTTCCTCCAGTTTTGCATCCGGGTCAACCACCACGCCGCCCCCGTTGGGGTCGTTCATCAGCCTGTGATGTGTGACAACGGCGCATTCCTTGGCAAATCCGGCGACGTGCTCCGCCTCGCGGCTGAAGAAGCTCTTGGGTATGAACAGAGGGAAATATGCATTCTGTACACCTGTCTGTTTGAACATACCGTCCAGAATTCCCTGCATCTTCTCCCAGATGGCGTACCCGTAGGGTTTGATTACCATACATCCACGTACGGCCGACTGTTCTGCCAGATCTGCCTTGAGAGCCAGATCATTATACCATTGAGAATAATTCTCTGCACGATTGGTTACCTCTTTTGCCATAATTATTCTTGAATTTTTGCGATTTTTTTCGAAATTTGCATCAATTAAACGTGTTTTTTGACTGCGGCACAAATATTGCCACACAAAGATACAAAAATTATTTAAACGGGAGGAACGATTATGAGACGCATTCTGACATTTGCATTGCTTGCTTCGCTGATTGTCTCTTCGTGTGCTACGATGAGTCAGTACTCTTCGAATCCGCAGTTTCAGGACGGAATATATTACAAGGCATCCCGCACCCCGGCGGTGCACGTGATGACGAAGGAGGAAATAGCCGAAAGGGCCAGACAGAAGTCCCTGCTGCCACCTGACAGTTTGAATCTCGTCGAATCCGCAGCGAATTCCTCCGTTACGGTCAATATAGTTTCACCCTTCGCCATAGGTTTTGGAATAGGTTTCGGGCTGTGGTGGGACAGATGGTACGATCCTTTCTGGGATCCCTGGTATCATCCCTATTATCCCTGGTATCGTCCCTACCATCCCTGGTACGGTCCTTATGACCCGTGGTGGGATCCTTTCTGGCCCGGATGGAGGCCTTATGACCCCTGGTACCGTCCCTGGCCGCATCCTTACTATCCTGTCCGCCCGGTATATCCCGGCCGCGTGGCGAGAAGTTACTACGTTCCCCGCAACAATGTGCTTGGAGGCGGAAGCCGTGGTGAAAGGCGCTATTATGGAGGCGGAAGCAGTGTCGGAGGCAGAGGTGCCGGCGTCACGGTGGGCGGCGGCAGCAGTTACGGCAGTTCGATTTACCGTGGAGGAAGTTCCGGAAACAGCAGCGGCAGATACGGCTCCGGCAGTTCCGGCAGTTCCGGCTACAGAAGCGGCGGAGTCATAATAAATGACAACGGGCGGTCATACGGCGGACGTTCGGGGAGCGGAAGCGTCTCGGGCTCTTCCTACAGCCGTTCAGGCAGTTATGGCGGTTCGCGCAGTGGGAGCAGTGGGAGCAGCGGGAGCAGCTACAGCAGCGGTTCCTACAGCGGCAGCTCTTCACGAAGCGGTTCCTACAGCGGCGGTTCCTCCCGAGGCGGAGGCTCATACGGTGGAGGAGGTTCGTATGGCGGCGGTGGCGGCAGCCGTGGAGGTGGCGGGGGAAGCCGGTAGATAATGACCTGTTTGTGTAACTTTAAATATGAAGAGAGAGATGAAAAAGGTATTTTGTATCCTTGCCTGTGCCGTGGTTACGTTTTCCGTAACGGCCCAGACCGTGAATGACGCGCTCAACCTGAGTGACAACAATTATTATGGAACCGCCAGAACCGTAGGCCTTGGCAATGCCGTGACTGCAATAGGAGGGGATTTGGGTACGGTCGGCATCAATCCCGCCGGCTCTGCTGTGGCGGGGTATTCCCAGGTGAGCATTACGCCCGCCCTGAGTTTTTCCGTGACGAACGCTTCTTACGCTCCGTCCTCCCAGTCGTCCGCGGCCGCATTCGGACCGGACAGCAAGTCTGTAATGACACGCTTCACCTTGCCGAATATCGGAATGATGCTGCGGTTCGAAACCGGCCGCAGTTACGGAGTCCGTGCCGTGTCCTTCGGGATTGTTTCAAACTCCACCAACAATTATGCGGCGGATATGAATGCCGGAGGCAACAACAGTCTGACTTCCATCACCGGAGCGTTCGCCGCTCAGGCTATGGCCAATGCCGACGGGTTCGGCAGGAGGATGCCGAGCGACATCCTGCATTACTCGAGTCCGTTTTCCTCGGACTACAACTGGAACTGCATCGCCGCTTATTGGGGTGGACTGATAAACTGCAACATGGACTCTGTGGGGCAGGATTATTTCGGCTCGGCGGAAACGGTTCTCTGGAATGAGCAGGAAGGCAGATATGATTATTTCGTGAAGGGGGAGCTCCGCCAGAGGTACAATGCCCAAAGCATCGGGACCAAGAATGACGTGGTATTCAATCTCGGCTTCGACATCAACGACAACGTGTTCGTAGGTGTCAATTTCGGTGTGCCGGCGGCCAATTACAGGTACAACCAGACTTTCCGCGAGAACGTGGCTTCCGATCCGATGGATTTCGTGGTGACCCCCGAATATATCGGAAGCGACGGGAAGTACGTCAAGGGGCCGACCACCACTTTTGATGAAGCTGTCTATCAGCATTCCCTGTCACAGAACGTAACCGGAATCTACGGCAAATTCGGCATCATAGCGCTGCCGAACGACAATCTGCGTCTCGGTGCGGCTGTAAGGACTCCCACGGTGTATAATGTCCGCGAGACCTGGCAGGTGCAGACCGATTCCTATTTTGTGGGATTTGACGGCAAATCTTCCCACGAGAATTCATATTCTCCGGTGGGTGAGTATCAGTATCAGCTTGTAGGCCCTTATTCCATCAATGCGGGTCTGGCATACACTTTCGGCTCGGCGGCTCTGCTCAGCGTCGATTATGAAATGACGGATTTCAGCGTGATGAAGTATAGGACAAGGTATTCGTCCGGCAATGACGATTTTGCCCGTGTCAACCGCCTGAACAATCTCTTCTGCGGCGTGTCGCACTCTGTAAGGGCGGGCTTCGAGATCAAACCTCTCCCATTCATTGCGCTGAGGGCGGGTTTCAGTCTCAAGACGGATCCCAGCTGCTACTATCTTGACGATGCCGGCGAAAAGGTGGACGCCTACATTTATGACGAGTTTTATGATGATTTCGAGAGCGGACGCTATATCCTTTCTTCCGGCAGGAAATTCAACAGCGACAACGTGTGGGCGGTGTCGGCGGGACTCGGATTCATTTCAGCCGGTTCCTTCTTCGCCGATTTCGCGGTGCGGAGAACGGCTTTCGCCACAACCTACACCTATCCTTATGCCGCTTACATAGATGCCCCGGTCATCAGGGCGCGAAGGAGTCTGTGGGATGCAATGCTAACGTTCGGATGGAGATTCTGATATGAAAATCACTGCTAAGGAACTTGCGGAAGTGCTTAAGGGAACGGTTGAGGGCAACCCCGATGCCGTCGTCACATCCTTCGGGAAAATCGAACACGGAAAACCCGGCCAGCTTAATTTTTACGCCAATCCCAAATACGCCCGGTATGTATATACGACGAGGGCGTCCGTGCTGCTTGTAAACAGGGATTTTTCTCCCGAGAAGCCGATTGAGGCGACTCTGGTCAAGGTTGACAATGCATACAGCGCCCTTGCCGAACTGCTGAATTACGTTGCCGCACAACGCAAGGCCTACCGGCGCCACAGAGGCCGCTGCCGCATTGCCTGCAGCGCGAAGGTAGGGAGCAGGGTCTGGATTGGCGACTACGTGACCGTGGGCCGCAAGTCCGTGATAGGGGAGAAGACGCGCATCTGCGACAACGTCACCATCGGTGAGAACGTGAAGATAGGGGAAAAGTGCATCATTTATCCCGGAGTTCACGTGTTTGCAAACACTGTGATAGGAAACAACGTCATACTCCATTCCGGGTGCATAATAGGAGATGACGGATTCGGAAACGCCCCGCAGCCGGACGGGACCTGGAAAAAGATTGAACACATAGGCAATGTCGTGATAGGCAACGACGTGGAGATCGGTTCCAATACCACGGTTGACAAGGCTCCGATGGAATCGACCATAATCGGAAACGGCGTGAGGATAGACAATCTCTGCCAGATTGCACACAACGTGCAGATAGGTGACAACACCGTAATGGCGGCGCAGACCGGTATAGCCGGTTCCACGATAATAGGGAAGAACTGTATCATTGCAGGCCAGGTCGGCATTGTGGGGCACGTGAAGATAGCGGACAACACTACCGTCGGCGCGAAGTCGGGAGTGATCGGGAATGTCAGGAAGAGCGGTGAAGTCCTTTTCGGAACGCCGGCCATAGACAGGACTGTTTATCTGAAGGCGTACGCCAAATTCAAAGCGTCTGCAGAAGAATAATTTTTTTATTATCTTTGCAGACCGTTATGAATCAAAGGACGCTGCAAAAGAAATATTCGTTTGAAGGCAAAGGCCTTCATACGGGCAAATACGCCCATATGGTTGTGGGCCCCGCGCCGGAGAATACAGGTATCCGCTTCCATAGGGTAGATTTGGGGGCGGATGCGTTCGTTGATGCGGTTGCTGCAAACGTGTCCTCTACGGCCAGGAGTACCACGATTTCAAAGGGCAAGGTGTCGGTAGGCACGATTGAGCACATTCTTTCCGCGCTTACCGGACTGGGAGTGGACAACGCTCTCATTGAAATCGATTCGACCGAAGTCCCCATTCTGGATGGCAGCGCAAGACTTTATGTCGAGGCTATGTCTCCGGACGGTGTCGTCGAGCAGAGTGAGCCGAGACGTTGGATTGAGTTGCCGGAGGAAGTGGTCGTGAGCGACAGGAAGACCGGCGCGTATATCAAACTGAGTCCCGCTG
Organism: Bacteroidales bacterium; assembly: GCA_024401795.1. Classification (GTDB taxonomy): domain Bacteria; phylum Bacteroidota; class Bacteroidia; order Bacteroidales; family UBA932; genus Cryptobacteroides. The sequence continues at coordinate 6,155 of JAKSKJ010000025.1, forward strand.
AAGACTTGAGCTACGATGTTACAATAAACTTCGATTCCCGGGTTCTCGGGGTGCAGAGCGTGCATTGGGACAGTTCTGTGGACTATGCAACCCAGGTGGCACCCTGTCGTACCTTCTGCTTTTTCCACGAGATCAAGAATCTCCTGCGTTTCGGTCTTGTAAAAGGCGGAGACATCGAGAATGCGATAGTGATAGTGGAAAAACCTGTGAGCGACCGTACTCTGGCCCGGATGGCGAAACTGCTGAAACAGCCGGAAGTGACCGTTTCCCCCAGCGGATATCTCAGCAATCTGGAACTCCGTTTCCCCGACGAGTGCGGCAGACACAAGCTTCTTGATATTATGGGAGATTTGAGGCTTGTGGGAGGCTTCCTGAAGGCCAGGATAACGGCATACAAACCCGGTCACGGAATAAATACCAAAACAGCACGTACAATAGTTGAGAAATCTATCTGATATGGCGAATATACATCCTTTGGCAACGGTACATCCCGGAGCGAAACTCGGAGAAAATGTGGAGGTCGGACCCTACGCATACATTGACGACAACGTGGAAATAGGTGACAATACCAGAATTCTGCCCCACGCCACCATTTTTCCTTATGTAAAAATCGGAAAGGACTGTTCTGTCTTCCCCGGAGCTGTGATAGGGGCGATTCCGCAGGATCTGAAGTTCGATGGCGAAATAACCTGGGTCGAAATCGGAGACAGGGTGAACATACGTGAATGCGCGACCATCAACCGCGGTACAAAGGCCAGTGGCAAGGGAGTTACGAAAATCGGCAGTGACACACTCATAATGTCATACGTGCACGTGGCGCACGACTGCTGCGTCGGTCAGCACTGCATTCTTGTGAGTTATGTGGGCATCGCCGGTGAAACGGATGTGGAAGATTGGGCCATAATAGGAGGTGGAACCAAGGTGCATCAGTTCTCCCATATAGGAACTCACGCAATGATAGGCGGCGGAACCGGCGTCAACAAGGACGTTCCCCCGTTTTCATTGTGCGGACGCCAGCCTCTCGTGTATGCCGGCGTGAACCTTGTGGGACTCCGCCGTCGCGGGTTTGATTCAGATGTTATCCGCAACATCAAGGATATCTACGATATGATTTATTATCAGGGATACAATTTCTCTGATGCGATAGACCGTATCGAAGCGGGCTTCCCCGACTCGGTGGAGAAGAAAACCATTCTTGATTTTATCCGCAACTCCAAGCGCGGTATAGTGCGTGCCGGGGATTTACACGAAAAAGGTGGCATCGAATAAGGCTCTCCTGAGTGTTGCATATTTCCCTCCCGCAGAGTATTTCTCTGTTGTCAGGAGGTTTTCCCCCAACGTGTTTCTTGACTGCTCTGAGAATTACCGGAAGCAGACTTACAGGAACCGCTGCCGTATTCTCACGGCCAACGGACCGGAAGATTTGAGATTTCCGATAATTCACGACGGAGAGAAGAAAATCGCGGAAATTCGTGTGGATTATTCCACACCGTGGGTGCAGAAGACAAAGACTGCGATAGACTCCGCGTACTATTCGTCTCCGTTTTTCGAGTATTACAGGGATGAACTGTTCGCAATACTGGACTCTCGTCCGGAGACTCTCTGGGAACTGGACTGCTCCATCATAAATTTTTTCTGTGCCAGGATAGGCCTGCCTTTTCCGCAGACCGGAATCCCTGCCGGTGGCGCGGAATATGATTTCAGGGAGACCATTCATCCCAAGAAGAAGCCGGTGGAGGTGAACAGGGCTTACTGGCAGGTGTTCAGGGACAGGTTCGGTTTCGTGCCGAACCTCTCCATTATGGACCTTCTTTTCAACGAAGGGCCTGAAAGTATCTCGTATCTGTAGAAGAAGTTGCGGAGGTGTTTGGAATCTCGACAAAAATCCCTATATTTGCAATTGTGAAGGAGATAGAGGCCGGCAGGTCTCTATCTTTGTTTTAAATGATAAGCGTTATGGATCGTGAACATTTGATGAGCGTTTTGTCCGCTGCCGCCTCGGATCGCGGCTGCAAGGTTGTCAATCTGGATTTCAACGACGATGACAACGTGTTTGACGTGACAATCGCCAGGGAGGATTCTTCCCCGGTGGATCTGGCCGATTGTGAATTTGTCCACAGGGCGGTGCTGGCCGCTTTCGACCGTAATGTTGAGGATTATGCACTTACTGTAGGCTCCGTGGGCATAGATGCCGGTGAAGCCGATAAAATGCTTGAAACAATATAAAGAATAACAATGGAAAAAGAACAGGTAATCACTCTCATTGACGCCTTCAAGGACTTCAAGGAAGAGAAGAACATCGACCGCCCCGTTATGATGGGCGTACTCAAGGACGTATTCCTTACCCAGATTGCAAAGACCTTCGGTTCGTCGGACAATTTCGACGTAATCGTCAACGTCGATAAGGGTACGTGCGAGATTTATCAGAATTTCGAGATTGTGGAGGAGGTGGAGAATCCTCATTCGCAGATGACGCTTGATGACGTCAAGGCCGACAGCGGTGACGACGATTACGAGATAGGTGATTCGTATGCAAGGATATTCCCTCTGTCCGCATTCGGACGTCGCGGAATCCTGAATATCCGTCAGAATCTTCAGGGACGCATAATGGACATAGAGAAGGCCAACGTTTACAAGAAATACTCCGACAAGGTCGGTGAAATCTTCAACGGTGAAATCTATCAGACCTGGAGCAAGGAGGTCCTTATCCTTGATGAGGACGGCAACGAACTCCACATACCCAAGAACGAGCAGATTCCCGGTGAACGTTTCAAGAAGAATGATACTGTGCGTGCCATCATCAAGAGCGTGGAAATGAAGAACAACACCACCCCTTACATCACGTTGAGCCGCACTTCGCCCGAATTCCTTGAGAGACTGTTCGAAATGGAGGTGCCTGAGATTGCCGATGGACTCATCACCATCAAGAAGGTGGTCCGCGTACCCGGCGAGAGGGCAAAGGTTGCCGTGGAGTCTTATGACGACCGCATCGATCCCATCGGAGCGTGCATCGGTGTCAAGGGCAGCAGAATCAGCGGAATCGTGCGTGAATTGCGCAACGAGAACATCGATGTGCTCCAGTGGTCGGCGAATCCCCAGATTCTCATTCAGCGCGCCCTCGTGCCCGCTCACGTGTCTTCCATCGATATGGGACAGGGCAGCGACGACAAGGTGAAGGTCTATATGCAGCCGGATGAGGTGAAGAAGGGTATCGGCCGCGGTGGATGCAATATCCAGTTGGCGGGTATGCTCGTTGGCAGGGAACTGGAAGTCTGGCGCGAGATTGCCAAGGGAGGCGATGATGAGGAGGACGTACTTCTCAGCGAATTCTCGAATGAAATCGACCAGTGGGTGCTCGACAAACTCGTGGGCATAGGCTGCGATACGGCCAAGAGTGTTCTTGCAATCGATCCGGAGGACATTGCGAAGCGTGCTGACCTTGAAGATGAGACTGTGGCTGACGTAATTAAAATACTTAAAGCGGAATTTGAAGACTAATGGCAGAAATAAGACTAAACAAACTACTCAAACAATTCAACATCGGTCTGGGAGATCTGGTGGCGTTTCTTCAGAAACAGGGCGTGGAGGTTGACGAGAACCCCAATGCGAAAATTTCTGACGAATATCTGGCCGCAATAGAAAAACAGTTCGGCAAGGACAAGGAGGCCCTCAAACAGGCCGAGAAAGTTGACATCAAACTCAATGAGATTCTGGTCAAGACAGGAAAGAGACCTGCGAAGGAGGAGGAAGAGGAGGAACCTGTCGAGGAAATCCGCATAAAAACCACAACCTTCTCGAAGAAGAAGGAGATTGCGGTGGCGACACCTGCTCCTGCTCCGGAGCCTGTTCCGGAACCTGAACCTGTTGTGGAACCTGAACCGGAGCCTGCTCCTGAGCCGGAACCCGAACCTGTCGTGGAGGTTGAAACTGCCCCCGAACCGGAAGTTGAACCGGAGGTGGAATCTGCCGTGAAGTCTGACTCCGAAGCGGAAGCTTCCGGAGAGCCTGAACAGGCAGGAATACAGGAGTCTGAACCTGAGACGGAGCCGGAACCCGAATCAGAACCTGATGCCGAACCGGTTACAACTGTCGTGCCCGAGCCCGTGCAAGAGAAAAAACAAACATCTCCCACGTCTCCGTTCAAAGTTGTCGGGAAGGTCGATCTCAGTCAGTTCGACCGCAAACCGGCAAAGCGGGAGAGAATCAGCAAAGGCAGCCAGAAAGTGGATGTGGCCAAGGCTGGGGCGAATATAGACCGTAATGCCGGAAAGAAGGAAGCAGCGCGTCAGCAGCAGTTGCAGCAGTCGCAGGGAAAGCGCAGGCGTGACAGGGGAGAGAAGTTCAAACCTGCAATGACGGAGGCGGAAGTCGAAGAGATGCAGAAGGAAATCCAGAAGCAGGTCAAGGAGACTTATGCCAAGATGAATGAAGGCAGGAAGAATAACTTCGGAGCCAAATACCGCAAGGAAAAGAGAGAGCTGGCGGCCCAGCGCACACAGGAGGAGATGCAACAGCTCGCGGCCGAGAACAAGGTCTTGAAGGTGACTGAGTTCGTGACTGTGAACGACCTTGCCACCCTTATGAACAACACTCCGGTGGTGAAGGTCATAGGAGCTTGTATGAGCCTCGGTCTGATGGTGTCCATCAACCAGCGTCTCGATGCGGAGACACTTGTGCTTGTGGCAGAGGAATTCGGCTATAAGATTGAGTTCGTGACAGCGGAGATATCGGAAGAGATAAATGCCAACGAACAGCCTGACAATCCCGAAGACCTCAAGCCCAGACCTCCCATCATTACGGTGATGGGACACGTGGACCACGGCAAGACTTCTTTGCTCGACAATATCCGCAAGACCAACGTGATTGCAGGTGAGGCCGGAGGAATCACGCAGCACATCGGTGCCTACAGCGTGAAACTTTCCGACGGACGCCGCATTACGTTCCTCGATACTCCGGGACACGAAGCGTTCACTGCTATGCGTGCCCGTGGTGCACAGTTGACCGACCTTGCCATCATCATCGTGGCCGCGGACGATGCCGTGATGCCCCAGACAGTTGAGGCTATCAATCACGCGCAGGCCGCCGGTGTACCTATGGTGTTTGCAATCAACAAAATAGACAAGCCGGGTGCGAATCCGGACACTATCCGCCGTCAGCTTTCGGAAATGAATATCCTCGTTGAAGACTGGGGCGGAAAATACCAGTGTCAGGAAATATCGGCCAAACAGGGGATAGGTGTGCCGGAACTGTTGGAGAAGGTGCTTCTCGAGACAGACCTTCTCGAACTCAAGGCCAATCCCGACAAACTTGCCGTAGGCGCCGTCATCGAGTCGTCTTTGGACAAGGGACGCGGATATATCGCCAATATGCTTGTACAGGAGGGAACGCTTCACGTGGGAGACTGCGTGTTGTGCGGGAGCTTCTACGGTCGTGTAAAGTCGATGTTCAATGAGAGGGGGCAGAAGATTCAGGAAGCCGGACCGGCCACACCTGTTTCAATCCTCGGTCTGAACGGTGCTCCCGCCGCAGGTGAGAAGTTCAATGTGATGGCGGATGAGAAAGAGGCCAAGAGCATTGCCTCCAAGCGCGAGCAGCTTATCCGGATCCAGGGTATCAAGACGCAGAAGCATATGACGCTCGAGGAGATCGGACGCCGCATAGCAATCGGCAATTTCAAGGAACTCAACATCATCGTCAAGGGAGACGTGGACGGCTCTGTGGAGGCTCTGTCGGATTCGCTTATCAAGCTTTCCACGGAGGAAGTCCGTGTCAACGTGATTCACAAGGCTGTCGGTGCGATTTCGGAGTCTGACGTTCTGCTTGCCGAGGCATCAGATGCCGTTATTGTCGGCTTCCAGGTACGTCCTTCAATCGAAGCCCGCAAGGCGGCGGAAAAGGAAGGCATAGAAATCCGTCTCTATTCAGTCATCTATGACTGTATCAACGAGGTCAAGGACGGTATCGAAGGTATGCTCGAACCGGAGAAGAAGGAGGAGGTCATCGCTACCGCAGAGGTCAAGCAGATTTTCCATATCAGCAAAGTGGGAACAATTGCCGGTTGCATCGTTCGTGACGGCAAGATGCTTTCCAAGAGCAAGGTCCGCCTTATCCGTGACGGCATCGTCATTTATTCCGGAGAGCTCGGTTCACTTCAGATAGTGAAGGATCAGGTCAAGGAAGTGTCTGCAGGCAAGGAGTGCGGTATGAGTATAGCCGG
>JAKSKJ010000026.1 GCA_024401795.1 Bacteroidales bacterium
ATGCCGAAGAACCGCTTTGGATTGACCTCGGCAAGGTCTGCGAAATGGCAAGGGTAAGCCTCAACGGAACGGACCTCGGACTCGCCTGGAAAATGCCATACCGTCTCTATGCGACGGGAGCTTTGAGGCAGGGCGACAACGAACTGAAGATAGAAGTCACAAACTCCTGGGCAAACAGGCTGATCGGCGATGAGCAGCCATCTGTAACGGAACGGATAACCTACACTTCTCACCAGTTCTACACCGCCGGCTCCCCTCTTGTGCAGTCGGGACTTATCGGCCCCGTATGCATAATCAGATAATCATTTGACACTCAGGTCATAGATACCTGTCTTCTCCATCCAGGCGCGATAGTCCGAAAGCCTGAAAGGCGCCTTGCCGTACAGGTAGTGGTTTTTGAGCCGCCCCTCAGGAGCAGTGTATGAAATGAGGAACACTCCCTGGCCTCCGGTGTCCGGGATATCGGCCAGTTCCACCTTTGAATTGGCTCCCACACGGTATTTTCCGTCAAACAGGACTTTACCGGACGCAACGTCCGTCACCTTCACCTTTCCGTCAACCTCCAACGCGGTGTCGTTCACCACCACAAGCGGGAACGCTCCGTCCACGGGGTCCATTATGAGGGCGCATACGTTGCGTTGCACGTTGCCAATATAATAATAGGCCAGTTTCCTGTTGAAATAATAATCCACAACGGCATCCGAAATATCGGGCCATCCGTCCTTTATATTCCACCAGATGATTCCGGTCTTGGGTGCGAATTTCTGCCCGCGCCAGAGTTCCACGAAATATTTCATAGCCTCGGCCTGCACCACCTGGGAGCCGAAAACGAATTCCTCAAGATCATCGGGACAGGTGCCGAAGAGCAGATTCTGCTGATTTATCATCAGGTTGTTGCGGTCATAGGTCCTGCCAAGTTCAGGGAAACGCCTGACGCTTTTGGTGAGCCACTCCTCATTCCAATTCTTCTCCGGGTCCATAGGATTCAACACAGGCCCTCTGTTCTTCGCCTGTGACGAGCCGTTATCGACGGGCGCGCCCTCCACGGGAGGCAGTCCCGTTCCCACGGACGGACCCTTTCCGTCGGCATGCTCCTTGAGGAGCTGCTTCGAGCTCACCCAGGGATACACACAGTCCGGACTCATCATTCTCTGGAGCGAACTGATGTCCGGAGCGCCGTGATAGCCTATCTCGCTCACGAACACGCATCCCGCCTCGGTGTAAAAAGGTGTCTTGTAATAGCCTCTGGGCCCCCACAGATGATTCTCGGGCAAGTGTTCATAATCTATGAATCCGCGTTTCCACACCTCCTCCGTATAGTATGGAGAACTGGGAATGTACGGCCTGGAAGGGTCGAACTCCCATATTACCCTGGCAATCACATTGCGGCTCACGTTGTCCTTGTTGGGGTCCGGGTCGAAGCAGGCGATGGCGCGGCGCAGCGAATAGTCTATTTCGTTGTTGCCGCTCCAAAGAGCTATGGACGGGTGGCGGCGGAGTTTGATTACCACCGATTTGGCCTCATCCCATATCCTGCGGCCGAAGTCTTCATCCTGGGGATAGGCGTTGCAGGCGAAAGTAAAATCCTGCCACACCATAATCCCGTATTCGTCGCAGAGTTCGAAGAAGCGGTGGTCCTCATAAACGTTTCCGCCCCAGCAGCGTATCATATTGCAGTTTATGTCGGCGCACATCTTCACTGTCTCGTCCAACCACTGCACGTCCCTGCTGTGAAGTGCATCGAGGGGCACCCAGTTGGTTCCGCGCACAAATACCGGCACCCCGTTCACAACAAAGCAGAAACGGCCGGGAGAGTCAGGCAGATTTATCTCGTTGAAGTCAAGTTTCACAGTACGTATGCCTATTTTCTGTTCATCCGAAGCCAGAACCGTCCCGTCTTCGGCAACCAGTTCGCATCTGGCGTCATAAAGTGCCGGTTCGCCGTATCCGCGCGGCCACCAGAAATCCACATTTGTGAGATTTATCTTCTGCCGCAGGGCGTGGAATACACAAGGCTGCGATGTCTTGGAAACGACCTTGCCGTTGCGGCTCAGCGTCCACACGACATTGGTCCTGTCGTACCTGTCAACAGGCATCTCAAACTGGGTGTCGGCATAAATCTCAGCCGTACCTTCATCCACATTCACGTTTGCGGTCATCCAATAGACGTCCCTGAAGTGTACCGGCTCCACAGCAAGAAGCTCGACGCTCCGCCAGAGTCCTGCGCTCACCACCCGGGGCAGGATATCCCAACCGAACATATGCGGCGCCTTGCGTATGTTCACGCTCTCAGGAGATGCGGAATGACCGAAACTGATGGAGCCGAAAAAAGGTTTGCGGCCGTACAGGACGGAAGACTGGATTATCACCTTCAGGTCGTTCTCCCCTTCCCTGAGCAGTTCCGTCACGTCATATGAATGTTCAATCATCATATTCTCCGCCCTGCCGACGTGACTGCCGTTTAGCCAGATGTCGGCTATTGTGTCAATCCCCCCGAACCGGAGCAGGTATTTGCAACCTTCCTTCCGGCCGGTGAAATCAAAAGTGCGGGAATAGCACCATTGCCTGTCTTCCCACTTGCGGGTGAGATAATTGTTGTTGCCGATTCTCGGATCGGCCTCCAGCCCTGCCGCCATAAGGTCTATTTCTACATTGCCGGGCACAGTGGCCGGTATCGTGGTCAACTCTACCGATTCCATCCCTTCCGGAGACGTTACCGGTTCTTCGGGCTGTTGCCAGAAACTCAGGCTCCATTTCCCGTCGAGATTCAGGGAAGCGGCACGACTATTGAAGCATAACGCGGCGATTGCAACGGCAAGGAGAGAAAGTTTTTTCATAAATCGGTTACTGTTATTTTGACAAATATACTAATTTATGTAAATTTGTAATGAAATAAACCACCAGCATAACAACCTAACGTAAATATGTCAGACAAACTTCAAGAATTGACCGAAAAGCTCTACCGTCAGGGCCTTTCCAAAGGCAAGGAAGAGGGCGAGCAGATTCTCGCCGGCGCGAAGGCGGAAGCAGAGAAAATCATCGCGGATGCGAAAAACACAGCCGCCGGTATTGTCGCCGCCGCCGAAAAAGAAGCCGAAGACCTTAAATCCAAGGTCACTTCCGACCTCAAGATGGCCTCCGCACAGTGCCTTCAGGCCACGAAGAAAGATATCGAGAACCTCGTAATCAGCAAGATTGCCGACACAAAGGCTCTGCAGGACCCGGATTTCCTCAAGGATATAATCAAGACCGTAGCCGCGAAATTCAGCGCAGAGGAATCAACGGACCTCTCAATCATTCTCCCCGCATCCGTGAAGGATGCCGTCGAGCCCTGGATAAAATCGGAACTCGCCGCATCTGTCAAGGGTGAAATCAAGGCCGGTTTCTCCAAGAAGATTTCAGGAGGTTTCACAATCGGCCCCAAGGACGGAAGTTACTTCATCAGCCTGACTGAAGACACGTTCAAGGATCTCATCTCCGAGTATCTTCGTCCTGTCACCCGTAAAGTCCTCTTCGGTGAATAATTACGAATACATAATAGCGTCTCTCCCACTCATCAGCGCATCGGACAGAGTGTTGCCCGACACGGATGCCATACTCGGAGAGATACGCGGAGGGTTGAGCGGCAGAGATGCGGCCGACCTCGACTTCGTGCTCGGCATATACGAAGAAGGCACGGAACCGGAAAAGTTCTACGCCAAGGCGGCCGAAAGCAAATCCGCATTCATACGGGACTATTTCGGCTACGATCTGGGAGTCAAGAACACCAAAGTCGAATATCTCAACAGGGCTCTTGACCGTCCCGAGGGCACCGACACAGTTCTCCCCTCAGAAGAAGAATTCGAAGACAGGGCAAAGGTTCTCGAAATTCTGTCCGGCAAGGACATTCTGGCCCGGGAGCGCGCTCTGGACGAACTTATGTGGAGCAAGGCCGAGGAACTTACCGTACTCCACGTGTTCGACCTCGACGTAATCCTGGCTTTTGTGGTGCGTCTCAAGACAATAGACCGCTGGGCCCGGCTGGACGAGAATACCGGTCGCGAATTCTTCCGCAAACTTGTCAATGAAATAAGAAACAACAGAACGATATGAATACAACAGGAAAGGTAACAGGAATAGTTTCCAATCTCGTCACCGTGCAGACCGACGGGCCTGTAGCCGAGAATGAACTCTGCTACATCAACGTCGGAGGCACGCAGTTGCTCGCCGAGGTGATCAAGGTGAACGCCGACAAGGCTTCGGTGCAGGTGTTCGAAAGCACCCGCGGGCTGAAGAACGGTGACAGCGTGGAATTTCTCGGAAAGATGCTTGAAGCCACTTTGGGCCCGGGCCTGCTGTCCAGCGTGTACGACGGACTCGAAAACAATCTGGCCACGATGACGGGAGTTTTCCTCAAACGCGGAGAATACACGGATCCTCTCGACCACGGAAAACTCTGGGACTTCACCCCCATAGCGAAAGCCGGAGACAAGGTGATTGCCGCCGACTGGCTGGGAGAGGTCAGGGAAGGATGGCTGCCCCACAAGATAATGGTGCCGTTCTCCTTCAAGGGGAATTATACGGTAGAGAGCATAGTGGAAGCCGGTCAATACAACATCGATGCCGTCATCGCCGTCCTCAAGGATGAGAGCGGAGACAGGATTGACGTGACAATGACCCAGAGATGGCCTGTGAAGATAGCGGTCAAGAACTACAGGGAGAAACCCAGACCTACAAGGATTATGGAGACCGGACTGCGCGTGATGGACACCTTCAATCCCATCGCAGAGGGAGGCACGGGGTTCATTCCGGGGCCTTTCGGTTGCGGTAAGACAGTGCTCCAGCACGCCATAGCCAAGCAGGGCGAAGCCGACGTCATAGTAATGGCCGCCTGTGGCGAACGCGCCAACGAAGTGGTGGAAATCTTCACCGAATTCCCGGAACTGGTTGACCCTCACACGGGAAGGAAACTGATGGAGCGCACCACCATCATCTGCAACACCTCCAATATGCCCGTCGCAGCCCGCGAGGCATCGGTCTATACGGCAATGACGATTTGCGAATATTACCGCGCAATGGGGCTGAGATGCCTCCTTCTGGCCGACTCCACCTCCCGTTGGGCACAGGCTCTCCGCGAGATGTCCAACCGAATGGAGGAACTTCCCGGAGCGGACGCATTCCCCGTTGACCTGTCCTCCATCATCAGCAACTTCTACGCAAGGGCGGGAATGGTGATTCTCAACAACGGTCAGACGGGAGCCGTCACCTTCATAGGAACCGTCTCCCCCGCCGGAGGAAACCTCAAGGAGCCCGTCACGGAAAGTACGAAAAAAGCGGCGCGCTGCTTCTACGCACTGGAACAGAACCGCGCTGACCAGAAGCGATATCCCGCCGTCAACCCGATTGATTCATATTCCAAATATCTGGAATATCCTGAAATCGCAGGCTATCTGAACGAAAAGATTGAAAAGGGCTGGGTGGAGAAAGTGAACAAAGCCAAGGTGCTCGTGCGGCGCGGCAAGGAAATGGCCGACCAGATCAACATCCTCGGCGATGACGGCGTGCCTATGAGCTACCACGAGGCTTTCTGGAAGAGCGAAATGATAGACTTCGCCTTCCTCCAGCAGGATGCCTTCGACCCGATTGACGCACTCTGCCCCTTCGAGCGCCAGAAATTCATGCTCGACCTCATTCTGGACATCTGCGACAAGCAATACGAATTCGAGGATTACGAAAAATGTCGCGGGTACTTCAAAAGCCTCATCAACGCCCTGCGCCAGATGAACTACACCGAATTCAAGAGTAAGGCATTCGAAGAGAACTTTGAGAAACTACAAAAACTTCTTTCAGAAAATGGCAACTAAAGCATATCAGAAAACATACACGCAACTCAGTGCCATAACCAAAGCCACAGTGTCGCTGAAAGCAAGCGGAGTGGCCAATGACGAACTGGCATCGGTCGAAGGCCGTCTGGCCCAGGTGGTGAAGACAAAGGGAGACACTGTCACCCTGCAGGTTTTCGCAGGCACCGAAGGAATCCCCACAAACGCAGAAGTGTCATTTCACGGGGCGCCGCCGACACTCAAAGTCAGCGAACAGCTTTCCGGCCGCTTCTTCAACGCATACGGCTCTCCCATTGACGGAGGTCCTGAAATTGAAGGGGAAGAGAGGCCTGTCGGAGGCCCGTCCGTCAACCCATACAAAAGAAAACAGCCTTCCGAACTCATTCCTACGGGAATTGCCGGCATCGACCTGAACAACACCCTGGTTTCCGGCCAGAAGATTCCTTTCTTCGCCGATCCGGACCAGCCTTACAACCAGGTGATGGCCGACGTTGCCCTCCGTGCCGACGTTGACAAGATTATCCTCGGAGGTATGGGACTCTCGAATGACGACTACCTGTATTTCCGTCACAAATTCGAGTCTGCCGGTGCTCTCGAGAAGATTGTATCCTTCGTCAACACCACAGAGGAGCCTCCCGTGGAGCGCCTCCTCATCCCGGATATGGCACTCGCCGCCGCAGAGTATTTCGCTGTGGACAAGAACGAGAAAGTCCTTGTGCTGCTGACGGATATGACCCTGTATGCGGATGCACTTTCCATAGTGAGCAACCGTATGGACCAGATTCCTTCCAAGGACTCGATGCCCGGTTCCCTCTATTCCGACCTTGCCAAGATTTACGAGAAAGCCGTGCAGCTGCCAGATGGCGGCTCCATAACCATCATAGCAGTCACCACCCTTAACGACGGAGACATCACGCACGCCATCCCGGACAACACCGGATACATCACAGAAGGACAGTTGTTCCTGCGTGCGGATTCCGACACCGGCAAGGTAATCATCGACCCGTTCCGCTCGCTGAGCCGACTCAAACAGCTTGTGCAGGGCAAGAAGACCAGGGAAGATCATTCACAGGTGATGAATGCGGGAGTAAGACTATACGCCGACGCCCAGAACGCCAAGACCAAGATGGAGAACGGCTTCGACCTGTCCGACTACGACCTCCGCTGCCTCGACTATGCGAAAGAATATGCGGTGAGACTGCTCAGCATCGATGTCAACATCAGCATCACGGAAATGCTCGACACGGCCTGGGAGATTTTCGCAAAGCACTTCTCCCCCGCCGAGACAGGCATCAAACAGGCACTTATTGACAAATACTGGAAAGCCTGATGGCAATTAAGTTTCAATACAACAAGACATCCCTGACCAATCTTGGCAAACAGCTCAAGATAAGGCAGAATGCGCTTCCTACCCTGAAAAACAAGGAATCAGCTCTCAGGATCAGCGTAATTGCCGCCAAAGCCGAAGCCGGAAAATATGCTGAAGAGCTTGAGAACAAACTCAGGGAATATGACTATCTGGCCGCCCTCTGGAACGAGTTCGAACCGGGATTGATACGCATTTCCGACGTTGTGTTGGAAACGGTGAAGGTGGCGGGCGTCAAATGCCCCCAGCTCACCGACATCAAGTATGAACTCCAGCCGTTCAACGCATTCCTCAAGCCGGCCTGGTTTGCCGACGGAGTACAGATACTCAAGGATCTCACATTCATCGGTCTGCAGTCCGAAGTCGCCGCCGAACGCCGCCGTATTCTGGAATTCAACAGAAAGAAGACCACACAGAAGGTCAACCTCTACGAAAAAGTTCAGATACCCGGCTACAAGGAAGCCATACGCAAGATAAAACGCTATATGGAGGACGAGGAAAACCTCAGCAAGGCCTCATCCAAGATAGTCAAGACCCGCCACGCCGCGGAAGAGGAGGAAGAGGTATGATTGGGAAAATGACAAAATACTCATTCATCCTTCTTGGAAACCGTAAAGACGATTTCCTGGAAAGGTTGAGGACACTGGGCGTCATCGACATCACGCGCAGCAACAAGCCCAACGATGCCTGTTCGGAAAAGATGCTTGCGGACATCAATGCGGTGAAAAGCCTTGTCCGCGATCTGGAGCGCGGCAGCGATGCCCGTCTGGAAGAGTTGAAAGCAGAAAAGGCCGCTTTGGCAAAAACGCTTGCCGACGTTGCCCCCTGGGGGGAATTCAACCTGGCCGAACTTGAGGCCACCGGTCTGGGAATACGCTTCTTCTGCATCCGGCAGAAGGCATTCAAAGAAGAGTGGAGAGAGCAGTATGCCATCCAGAAAGTACTGGAAGATGACGGCAAGGTATGGTTCGTAGTTGTCGGCTCCTGTGAAGGATTTCCCTGCAAGCCCGTTGCAACACCGGCCACGACCGCTTCTGAAACAAGGAGTCTGATTGATGCAAAGGACAAGGAAATTGCAGACTATGCGGCGCAGTTGGAAACACGCAAAGCTGAAATCCCCTCCCTTGAAAAGAAACTGACAGGACTCCAGTCAGACTTGAGCGTATATCTGGCAGGTCAGAAGGGCGTTGCCGCCGCCGAAGACACGCTGGTCACGTTCGAAGGCTTCGCTCCTTCCGACAAGGATACGGAACTCAAAGCGGCATTTGATGTGACGGATGGAATCTTCTGGTGGTCCGAACCGGCCGTGGCAGAAGACAATCCGCCCATTGAATTCCGGAACAACAGTTTTGTCAGGATGTTCGAGCCTCTGACAGATATGTACGGCCGTCCGGCCTACAACGGATTCGACCCTACGCCATATATATCCGTGTTCTTCCTGCTGTTCTTCGCGATGTGTATGGGCGATGCCGGTTATGGCATCATCCTTATGATTGCAGGTTTCCTGTTGAAGAAAGTCAGGAGTTTCGCCAATCTCGCGCCTCTTGTAGTGACGCTGGGTGCCGGAACCGTCGTGGTGGGATTCTTCTTCCACACTTTCTTCTCAATGGATATGTCCGGATGGCAATGGATTCCGGAAGGAGTCAGGAAGGTGTTTGTTCCCGCCAAAGTGTCAGAATATGACGGCACAATGGTGCTCTCCCTGATAATCGGCATCATCCACCTGTGCCTCGCAATGACGGTAAAGGCCGTGACTGCTGTGAAAAACAACGGATTCCTGAACTCCCTTGGAGTGCTCGGATGGACCTTGCTCATCGTCGGCGGCGTTGTCGTCGGGGCCTTTGCCCTTACGGGAGTGCTTGATTCCGCCGTCACCAAGGTTGTCATCATCGTTCTCGGCATAGTGTCCGCCCTGGGCATTTTCCTGTTCAACAACATTCACCGCAACCCGCTTGTCAACATCGGCAGCGGCCTGTGGGACACATACAACACAGCCACGGGAATTCTCGGAGACGTCCTCAGCTACCTGAGGCTCTATGCTCTCGGACTTGCCGGCGGAATGCTCGGAGCCGCCTTCAACGAACTTGCCGTCACTGCACGCGGAGACGGCGGATTCGGATGGATCGGATGCATTCTCATCATCCTTGTCGGACACACGCTGAACATCGCAATGGCGGCGCTTGGAGCGTTCGTCCATCCCCTGCGACTCAATTTCCTCGAGTTCTTCAAGAACTCCGGATACGAAGGAACAGGGCATAAGTATAATCCAATAAAATAAATAACAATAAAAATCAAAAACTATGACACTAGCAACAATTCTCGGTTATCTCGGCCTTGGCCTCGTGCTCGCACTGGCCGGTATCGGAAGCGCAATCGGCACAACAATCGCCGGCAATGCAGCTGAAGGAGCATTGAAAAAAAAGCCTGAGGGATCAGGAAATTACCTCGTACTCTCAGCTCTTCCCGCCACACAGGGCATCTACGGCTTCGTGGCTTTCTTCGTGATGCTTGGAAGAATGAAGGCCAATCCTGAGATGGGTCTCATCATCTTCGGTGTCGGCCTCAGCGTGGGTCTCGTTTGCCTTCTTTCAGCAATCCGCCAGGGACAGGTCAGCGCAAACGGCATCGTCGGCGTCAGCCAGGGACACGATGTGTTCACCAACACCCTGATTTACGCCGCTCTTCCCGAACTCTATGCCATCCTCGGACTCGTCGGAGCCCTGATGGTTTAGTCATAAACATTAAGGGTAAGACTAAAGGGGATGGCTTCCAGCCATCCCCATATTTTATGCAGGCTGGATTGACCGGATTGTCTTGGCAACGTTGATAAGGTGGTCGGCGATACGTTCCGTGTTGGATGACAGTTCCATATATTGAGCTCCGGTGTTCGCATTGCAGATACCTTTGCCAAGTCTTGCGATATGACTGTCTTCCATTCTCTTGGTAAAGTCGTCAATCTGCTCCTCGATGACATTCGCCTCCTCCAGATCCGTCAGGCTCTCTCTTGCATAGGCGGCTACGACCTTATCGTATAGAGTATGTACCAGAATTTTCAGCTGGCTGATTTCATAAAGGGCCTCATCGGAGAACTTGTCTCCTGCCGCCGCCAGAGCATCCGCGTATTCGACTATATTCTCGGCATAGTCTCCGATACGCTCCACGTCACGCACGGTCCTATAGACTGTGGATAGATAAAGTTTGTCGTGTCCGCCCAGTCCCCTGCGGTCAGACAGTTTGACCACAAAATCCACAAGGGCCCGATTGATGTAATTGATTTCCTGCTCGGTAGCGTCGAACACGTCCCTTTCGGTAAAGTCCAGACTCGTAATGATGTTTATGGAACGGTCGAAGTTCTCCATCGACAGCCCGGCCATCCGGAGAATCTCGCGCTTTGACTGCTGGACTGCAATAGGCGGAGTCTGAAGCATATTGTTGTCCACAAAGCGCAGACGGAGACGTCCTTCGTCCGCGGAGTCCGACTCCTTTACCATCTTTGTGACGAGTCCGACGAGAGCTCCTGTAAGCGGTAGCATGAACATCACCGTTATGACATTGAAGAACGTGTGGAACATTGCAAGCTGCGTCTGCGGTGCTCCCGGGAACATATGGTCGAACAATGAGCCGAAACTATAGGTATTCCTGCTGAGAATCATCATAAGCCATCCGACCGTAAGGAAGACTGCCACGCCGGAACAGTTGAACAGAAGGTGTATGAGAGCCGTCCTCTTGGCATTGGTACCGCTGGTGACTCCGGCAATGATGGCCACGACGCAGGAACCTATGTTAGAGCCCATCGTGAGGAAAATGCCCTGGTCAAGGGAGATGAGTCCGGTAACGCACATCGCAAGCGCGATGGAGGTCATAACGGACGAACTCTGGATGATGGCCGTCAGGACGGCTCCAATCAGCACCAGAAGCAGAGGATTGCTGATTTTGGCCAGAAATGTCTTCACTCCTTCGAGAGCGGCGAATTCTTCCATCGATCCGCTCATAAGCGAGAGACCCACGAAAAGCATTCCGAACCCGGTAAGTATGCCGCCCCAGGTCTTGCCGGCGCTTGATTCTGCAAAAAGCGCTATCATTGCGCCGATTCCCGCAAACGCCGAAAAGATTACGGTAGTGGATAGCGCATTGCTCCCGAACATACCGAGAGCCACTATCTGCGCCGTGACCGTGGTTCCGATGTTGGCACCGAAGATGATGGTAGCCGCCTGTGTGAGTGTAATGATGCCTGCGTTGACGAATCCTATCGTCATCACAGTGGTTGCTCCGGAGCTCTGAATGGCAGCGGTCCCGACCGTTCCGATACCCACTCCGAGGAGCTTGCTCCTGGATGCCCTGGCAAAGAGGCTTTTCAACTTTTCCGAGCTCGCCGATTCAAGATTGGAGCTCATCATCTGGCACGCAACGAGGAATATGCCGATTCCCGCCAGAAGAGTCAGGATTGCAGAGACAATGGCTGTCGTTCCCATAACTGCAATTCTATAATTTATTTATCCGTTAAATCCGGCGCA
>JAKSKJ010000027.1 GCA_024401795.1 Bacteroidales bacterium
ATATCTTCCTTGTCCCTCGTCGGAATCCATCCCTGTCTGCCGTCGGCAAGCTGTATGTCGGTCCATTCCGACACCTCCTCGATTATCTTCACCTTCGTTCCCTCGTGCAGGACGAAAAGGTCGGTAGCCGATGCGCCGGGGGAACTCTTTACAGAGGAAACCGGTACAGTTATCACCGCCTCGCCGGCATCAAGGATGGCCTTGCGCTGGGAGAGACCGGAGAACAATGCCGGCAATGCCAGAAGCATCAGGACTACCGCAGAATAGAATCCGGCCTTTCTGCGGCCTCTGGACGCGGAAAGAAGGAACATCAGCAGCATTACGCACGCGGCGAGGAAAAGCACAAGAAAGACAATCGCCCAGGAGGTGGACGGCAGAAGATATGACAGTTTCCGCAATCCGGTCCTGACGAAGAATTCGGGCACGACCTCGACCTTGTCCTGAATGATGGAATTCAAATATTCGAGATTGAACTTTGCATCCGGATACGAAGGGTCCAGTTTGAGCGCGCGTTCATAATATAATATGGCGTGGGCATAATCCTGCATCTTGTAATATGCATTGCCGATGTTGTAATGAAGTTCGGCGGACTCCAGACCGGATGCCTCTATTCCGCTCCAGCAGGCCAGTGCATCCTGCCACATCCCCGCGCCGTATGCCTCCACTCCGGCATTCCAGAGAGAATCGGCGGGCGCCTGCTCCGCGGCGTACGAGCCCAAAGGTGCCATAAGCAGCACAAGAGCCGCAACGGAGGCTATTGATTTCTTCTTTCCGTTACCCATTCTGTCATCTATCATTGAAATTACCGAAACCGCCTTCTCATAATGCTCGGACATAGCCGCACGGTCCGTGGCGGGTGCGTAGCGTGCATACTCGCAGGCATCAAGCAATCCCACAAGTTCCTCACAGAGAGCGTCACCCACACCTGCACCGGCAAGTCTGCGGCTTATGTTGTCCCTGCTCATATCCGCCATATCCATACTGAGTTTGTCCGACACGAAGCCGAGCAGAGCCTTGTGGAGTTCTTCGTAGAATGCCGAGCTGAGATCCCGGGTCAGATACTCTCCGGCTCTCGAAAGGCGTTTCTTCGCCATCTTTGTGGCGGCACGCGACTTGGTTCCCGCCACGTCGGCGCGCCTGGCGGCAGCTCCCCTGAATATGAAGAAAGATGCCGCGGCGGCGAGGAGGATGAAGGCCGCCAGCAGCCAGAACAGGGCGGAGCCGGCGAATACGCTTCCCTTCTTCCGGAACGACGGCAGGGAGGTCTCTATGAAACGGATGTCGCTTCCGAGGTTTCTGATGTCCTTCTTCCCCACGGGGGCGGCCACACTCTGGCCGGCATACGAAGCGTCCTCGCTGCCTCGGGCGACGGAAATCTTCATTTCCTGCGAACGGAGCGAGACGTATTTTCCCTTGGCGACATCATAGAAACTGTATTCCACGGGGCCGAGGACGAACTCGCCGTGGCTTCTGGGGATGAAGGGATATTCGAAAGTCTTGCTCCCGGAAGTTTCCGAGGTCTTGACGTCATACACCTCGAAATCGGGAGGGAAACTGATTTTGGGAGCCTCAAGAAGTGACAGGTTGCCCTTGCCACGCACCACCACATTGAGGGATGCCGCATCGTGGGCTCTGAGGGAGTCCCGCGTCAGAGAGACTGACATATCGAAAGTGCCGACCCCACCGCCGAATGATGCGGGAGCACCCGAAGGCAGGGCGTTCACGTGAACCGTGAAGGCATCTGTCGTGACGCGCTTGCGGATGGTCCTGTAGTCATCCTGAAAGAAACTGTCGAAAATGCTGCCGGAAGAACTCCCCGGAGCCCGAACGGTGACGCTGCACACAAGTTCGGCGGGATCAATCCTGATGTCCCCCGTCTGCTGCGGAATCAGGGTCCAGCTTCTGATAAGTGCGGAATTGTATATCTTGTCACCGACAGCTTCGCGCTTGAACTCTATATTCTGGGGAGCCTGGGTCTCCTGGCTCCAGAACCCGTTGAACGACGGGAACTTGGCATCATCGATACCGGTCAGGTTGGTCCTCTGGTACAGCTTGAGTGTCGCTGTGATGCTTTCTCCCATCACCACCCTCGTCTTGCTCAGCGACATCTTCAGAAAAAGATCGCCGGAAGCCACCGAGCCCGTCGCCAAGGTCCCGGATTCGCCGGAAGAGGACTGGCCCGATGATTTCTGCGTCTGGTCGGGCACAACCTCTATGGTCAGAGACTTCGACCTTATGGTTTCCCCTTTAACCTCGGCCTCGGCGGCCGGAAGCTGGAAGGTGCCGGCCTTCCTGGGCATAAGGACATATGTATATGTAACCTGCCTGGAACTCGTCCGCTTGCCGTTAATGATGCTTACAGAAGAAGACGTACCCTTCTGAGGGCCCCAGACCAACTGAAAATCGTCGCCCTGAGACCAGGAGAATGATGACGGCGAATGCTCGCCTTCTATCACGAACATCACGTTGAAGGTCTCATCGGCCGCAACGAGATTGGGGGCCTGTACGTTTATTGTCGTCTGGGCTGATGCGGCGAATGCCGTCACCAGCGCCAACATTATGGAAAAACATCTCTTCATAACTACCAATTCTTCTCTTTCTGACTTGACTTCAACAGTTCGGCCTTCTCTTTGTTAACCTTTTCCTGAGTTTTCTTTTCCTGCGCCTGAACCGCCCTCAGCATCTGCTGCGCCTGCTGGGAGGACAGTTTCTGCTCTTGAGCCTGAGGTTGCCGCTGCGGCTGATCCTGATTGTCATTCCGGTCATCGTTCTGATCCTGATTCCGGTTCTGGTCTTGATTCTGATTCTGATCCTGATTGTTGTCCCCTCCGCCTCCGCCGTCATTGTTCTGCTGGTTTTCCAACATCTTTTTCGCATAGATGTAATTCTCCTTGGCATCCAGGTCTCCCGGATTCAGAAGCAGCGACTGTCTGAAAGATTCCACCGCCGACGCATAGTCCTTCTTTGCCAAGGCTATGTCTCCGGCATTGTAATGATAATCGGAAGCATCCGGCGACAGGGGAGCGATTTCCTTTATCCTTTCCATGGATGCCGCCGCTTCCTCGTAGTTCTCCTCACGGTAGAGGGTGGAGGCCAGATTATAGTTCGCCGCCAGCGACACGGTGTCTTTCAGCAGAGCCTTGCGATAGTCAATCTCAGCCTCGCGGTATTTCTCTTTGGAAAAACGCCTGTTGCCGGACCGGACGTCGTGCCGGTCCACCTGCGCCGACGCGGGAAACGCCATCAGCACCACAGCCATTATGCATAATATCCTGTTCAGATTCATAATCAGTCGAAAAGTCTCTTGCGCGCCCTCCTCTCCCCTATCAGCATCTCTATCACGAGCAGGGCCAGCGCTATTGCAAAGAAATACATATACTGCTCGTCATACTCCTCGAACACGACGGAATTGAATTCCTCATCCTCAAGTCTGCGGAGATCCTCGATGATGGGATTCAGGCCGAATTCATCGTTGCCGGCGTGGACATAGGCCCCGTTGCCCGCCTTGGCCACCTGCTGGAGCGTGGTTTCGTCGAGACGTGTGACCACTATGTTGCCGTCCTTGTCCTTCATCAGGTCCCCGTCCACGGGGATGGGCTGACCGTGCAGCGACCCGACACCGATGGTATAGACTCTGATTCCCATCTCCGCCGCCTGCCTCGCGGCTTCCACCGGGTCGTCCTCGTGGTTCTCACCATCCGTTATCACCACTATGGCGCGGCTCTTTTCGCTCTGAAGGCTGAAACTCTTGGCGGCAGTGAGTATGGCATCTCCTATGGCCGTACCCTGCACCGGCACCGATTTGGTATCGACGCTGCCGAGGAACATCTTGGCCGACACGTAATCCGCCGTGATAGGCAACTGCACGAAGGAAGTGCCCGCGAAGACAATCAATCCGACACGGTCTTCCTGCAATTTGTCCGTCATCCGGGAAATGGCGAGTTTGGCCCTCTCCAGCCTGTCAGGCGAATAATCACGGGCCAGCATCGAATTGGACACGTCCAGGCATATCATTATCTCCGACCCTTTCGTCTTCATTTCGCTGAGTTTGGCGCCGACCTGCGGACGGGCGAGGCCGATTACAAAGAAAAAGAAAGCAAGGGAGAACAGAATGATGCGTACCCAACCCTTGACGGGTGAATACGAAGGCATCAGGTCCCTGACAAGTTCCAAGTCCCCCAATTTGGCCAGGGAACGCTTCCTGAGAAGACGCACGATGCCGTAAACTGCCGGAATCACAGGGACCAGCAGCAGGAACCACAAATAGAAATCGTTGGCAAAGACTATCATCAGGGCAATCTCCTTATCATCAATCTTACAAACAGTTCCAGAAGAAGGCATACCAGAGCCGCCAGCGCATATCGCCCGAACAGTTCCTTGTATATGGGGAAGCTGTCAATAGTGGTCCTGGCCGTCTCCATCCGGTTGATTTCTCCATATATCTCGGACAGCTTGGTGTTGTCGGTGGCGCGGAAATAACGCCCTCCGGTGGATTCGGCGATGCCGCTGAGCAGGTCCTCATCTATCTCGACCTTCACCTGCTGCATCTCCACGCCCCAGGGCGTCATAACCGGATAGGGAGCCATTCCGTTCGCCCCCACACCTATCGTATAGACGCGAATGCCATAGGTTTTGGCTATTTCCGCCGCCGTCTGCGGGGCAATCTCCCCCCTGTTGTTGACACCGTCGGTGAGCAGTATCACAACGCGGCTTTTGGCATCCGAATCGGCCAGTCTCGCCACAGCCGTGGCAAGGCCGTTGCCTATGGCCGTTCCGTCCTCGATGAGGTCGGTCTGCACTTCCTTCATCAGATTGATGAGGGTGGCGCGGTCTGTGGTCAGAGGGCATTGGGTATAACTTTCTCCGGCAAAGACTGCTATTCCCATCCTGTCGGAGGGACGCTGCGAAATGAACTCTATGGCGATATCCTTGGCGGCGCTTATGCGGTCGGGCGTGAGGTCCCTGGCCAGCATACTGGTGGAAACGTCCATCGCCAGGACTATGTCTATGCCTTCCGTGTCAATCTTCTCCACCTCCGTCGAGGATCTGGGTCTGGCGAGAGCCACTATGATGGCGACCAATGCCAGGGTCCTGAAAACGAACGGAAGATGACGGAGCAACGAAAGAACGGAGCGTCCTTCGCCTGTCCAGGGAGTGATGGAAGAAACCCGGAAATGGGGTTTGCGTCCCGTCAGTTCGGACCAGACGTAATTTGCCGCCAGAAGAAGCGGTATGGCCAGAAGCCACAGAAGTTTGGGGTACTCGAAAAACATTACTGCTCAGCCTCCTTCTCAATTTCTATCTGATATGTACCGGTGACGAAACGGACAGCCAGAGGAAGCACTCCGGCATTATCCTCCTCGGATGCCACATACTTGGCGAATTTCACAAAATCGGCCCTTTCGAACAGATTCCTGGTCTCATTGTAGAGGTCCGGAGTGATGTCCTTTTCCTTCTTGAGGGCATCGAACAGCTCGGCCGTGGTCATCTCCGGAGCATCGACCCCGAAGCGTGCATCAATATAGTTCTTCAGCACATCCGTGATTCCGGAATAGAATGCCTTCTGCTTCTCCGGTGCCCAGAACCTGTCACTGCGGTATTTGTCAAGTTCGCGGAGCGCCACCACGTGGGCGGGGTCCTTCGTCTCCTCCGCCTTACGCTCCGCAGCCTTCTTCCTCAAAATCCAGACAGCCAGAAAAACGAGGGCGGCCAGCACGACGGCCCCGACTCCGTAAGGGAGCACCTCGGAGAAAGTGACGGGATATCGGATCTGGCCTTTGATGTCGTGAACCCGGAAAGTGGCAGTATCGACAGGCATCGTCTTCACGTCCATCTTCTGCGCTTCGAACAGAAGGGTATCCTCCACACCTTCCGAAGAACGGATGACGGGAATGTCAGGCAATTCGTACTCCCCCTCTTCGAAGGGAGCGACGATTATGCTCGCCTCTATGCTGATAGGCTTCCCCTTCTTCATCCAGCGGGCCAGCGCCCCCGGCTTCAGTTTTCTGCCCCCGGCAAGGGAGTCCAGCCGCCAGGGTCTCACCAGAGTGAGGGTATCGTTGGAGACCTTCGAGAAATCCGGAAGGGCAAGGGAAGTCCCCTCCTTCACGTCGTCTATACGGACACCGTATTCCAACTGGTCGGCTATGAGAATCGAATCCCGCGGCTGAAGCTGCCTGAGAAAAGCCTGCCCCGCCGGTACGAACTCCAGCACCACCGCCAGAAAAATGGTAAGAGTCTTCATCATTTGTGGAATAATGCCATCAAGCCTTTCACGTAATCCTGGTCCGTGGCTATGCTGACATTGTCTATCTTATATTTGTTGAACAGTTTGGTTTCTTTCCTTTCAAGTTGGGAAAACCACGCCGAGTACGACTCCCGAACGGCGCGGCTGTCCGTATTCACCCAGGAATCCGCCCCCGTCTCGCTGTCCTTCACGTGAACGAGCCCGACAGCGGGAATAGTCCTTTCCGCAGGGTCGAAAACCTTGATGACTGAAAGGTCGTGACGTCCGGCCGCCACCTTCAGGGCATCTTCGTATTCCGGATTACCGTCCTTGTCGGCGTCTATCATATCGCTCAGCAGGAAGGCCGTGCATTTCTTCTTGATGCCGTTGGTAAGGAACTGCAGGGCTGCGCCCACGTCGGTCCCGTCGGAAACCGGCTCCAACTCCAGCATCTCCCGGATAATGTGCAGAAGATGGCTTCTGCCTTTCTTGGGAGGGATGAATTTCTCCACCCGGTCGCTGAAGAAGAGCGCTCCCACCTTGTCGTTGTTTATACTTGCGCTGAAAGCAAGGACTGCCGCTATCTCAGCAAGAAGTTCGCGCTTCGTCCTGCTTCTGGTGCCGAAAAGTCCGGAACGGCTCACGTCCACCAGGAGCACCACCGTCAGTTCCCGCTCCTCCTCAAACACCTTGACGTAGGGGCTGCGGAGGCGCGCCGTCACGTTCCAGTCCATAGACCTCACGTCGTCCCCCCACTGGTACTCGCGCACTTCGCTGAATGCCATACCGCGCCCTTTGAACGCGGAATGGTATTCTCCCGCGAAAATCTGGTGGGAGAGCGCCTTGGTCTTGATTTCTATCTTGCGGACTTTCTTGAGCAAGTCCGTAGCGTTACGGGACGATGACGGCATTGATGACTTTCTCTATTATCTGTTCTGTGGTGACGTTCTCCGCCTCCGCCTCGTAGGTGAGGCCGATACGGTGGCGCAGCACCTCGGGGCACACGGCGCGCACGTCCTCGGGAATCACGTAGCCGCGACGCTTGATGAAGGCATATGCCTTGGCCGCCATACTCAGGGAAATGCTGGCACGCGGGGAAGCACCGTAGCTGATAAGGTTCTTTATCTCTCCCAGACCATAGTCTCCGGGGGTACGTGTGGCATATACTATATCCACGATGTAGCGCTCGATTTTCTCGTCCATATACACTTCGCGGACGACTTCGCGTGCACGCACGATGTCCTCGGGCTTCACGACGGGCTGGGGCTGGGGGAATTCACCGCTGTTGTTCATTCTGACGATGAGTTTCTCCTCCTCCTTGCCGGGGTAGTCAACGATGACCTTGAGCATGAAACGGTCCACCTGGGCCTCGGGCAGAGGATAGGTTCCCTCCTGCTCCACAGGGTTCTGGGTGGCCATCACGAGGAAAGGTTCCGGCAGTTTGTAAGTCTCGTCGCCCAAAGTGACCTGACGCTCCTGCATAGCCTCAAGCAGTGCGGACTGCACTTTTGCAGGGGCACGGTTAATCTCGTCGGCCAGTACGAAGTTGGCGAAAACGGGGCCTTTGTGCACTTCGAACTGCTCTTTCTTCTGCGAATAGATGAGCGTGCCGGTAACGTCGGCGGGCAGCAGATCCGGAGTGAACTGGATGCGGCTGAACTTTGCGCTGACAGCCTTGCTGAGCGTACTGATGGCCAATGTCTTGGCCAGACCGGGCATACCTTCGAGAAGGATGTGGCCATTGGCCAGAAGGGCTATCATCAGGTTCTCCACAAGGTGTTTCTGGCCCACGATGACCTTGCCCATCTCGAGTTGGAGGATGTCCACGAAGGCACTTTCCTTCTGGATGCGGTCGTTCAGTTCTTTGATGTTTACACTTTCCATATCGTTTTTTTCAAAATCTTTCTAAGGGGAAAAGAGTTTACTGCAAAAATTATTCCTGATAGTCAACTCCGGTGAGAAACAACGCATATCCGGGCACGGACTCTCCGGCATCGGACCGGGTGCCGCCGTCAATGACAGCCCGGAATCCCCCGATGTCGCGCTTTCCTCTGCCCACTTCAAGCAGGGTGCCTACTATCGCCCTTACCATATTGCGCAGGAAACGGTCTCCGGCAATGCGGAAGCACCAGCACGAGCCGTCGTCCCCGGGAAAGCCGCCAACCCGATGCCAGCCCGCCTCGAATATGGTGCATACGGAGGTCCTGTTGTCGGCCCCCTTCTTCTCGAAACAGCTGAAATCGCGCGTGCCGACAAGCAGCGAAGCGGCCCTGTTCATGGCATCGAAGTCCAGCTCCGGATAACCGTAGAAGTATGATCTGTCGGCAATGAACGGGTTTTTCTTCCTATGGATATAATAGGAGTATTCGCGGCGCACCGCCCCGAATCTGGCGTGGAAATCATCTCCGACGGACCGGATTCCGAAGATTGCTATCCCCTTTGGGAGGATGGCGTTCAGGCGGAATGTCAGCTGATCCGCATCGAACTCCGAGGGACTGTCGAAATGTGCCACATAGCGGGAGGCGTTCACCCCCGTGTCGGTACGCCCGGCCCCGGTCACCTCCACTTCTTCCTTGAGGAGGACTGACAAGGCCTGTTCCAGCGCACCCTGCACGCTGGGGGCATCCGGCTGAATCTGCCAGCCGCAGAAACCCTCACCGGAATAGCACATATCGACCCTGTATCTCATAGCGTCGCAAATATAGCAATTTCGAGGAATTTTTGGTATATTTGCGAGTTGCAGAGAAATCATAAACTACAAACGATATGCTTTTCACATTACTTCAAACAGACATCGCGGCTGAAGCCGCCGAGGCAATCGACGCAGTCGAAGCCGCTCCCGTTGCCCAGGAAATGTCTTATTCACTGATTGACATGGCGGTAAAGGGAGGTTGGCTGATGCTTGTCCTCCTCGCACTCTCCATCGTGGCCATCTATCTCTTCGGCAAGAAATGGTGGATGATACGCCGCGCCGGGCAGATTGACAAGAACTTCATGAACGACATCCGTGACTACATCCACGAAGGCAAGATCAAATCGGCACAGACGCTCTGCACCAAATACGATTCGCCCGTCGCCCGTATGATAGAGACCGGCATCGCCCGCATCGGCAGGCCGCTCGGAGACATACAGACCGCCGTGGAGAATATCGGAAACGTCGAGGTCGCAAGACTCGAAAAAGGTCTTCCCTACCTTGCCACAATCGCAGGCGGAGCCCCTATGATAGGATTCCTCGGCACTGTCACCGGTATGGTCAGGGCCTTCTTCAATATGGCCAACGCGGGAAGCAACGTCGATATTTCCCTTCTTTCGGGAGGTATTTATGAGGCTATGATCACCACCGTGGGCGGCCTCATCGTCGGCATCCTCGCATACTTCGGCTACAACTTCCTCACCTCGAAGGTCTCCAACGTGGTCTTCAAGATGGAAAGCGCCACAATCAATTTCATGGACCTTCTCAACGAACCGTCAGAGTAATGGCAATCAAGAGAACCACCAAGGCGGACGCCAACATATCGATGTCGTCAATGACCGACATCGTGTTCCTCCTGCTGATCTTCTTCCTGGTCACATCCACGCTCATCAATCCCAACGCCCTGAAGCTTCTTCTCCCGAAGAGCACGGGTCAGGTAAGCGCCAAACCGGCCGTGACCGTATCCATCAAGGACTGGGGCAATGACCGCTTCACCTATCACATCAACGGCAGCGAAAGCCCCACCCCAATGTCTATGGTGGAGGATGAGCTTGTGGGGATACTCCAGACGGAGGAAGACCCCACTTTCTCCATATATTCTGACGAGAGCGTACCGATCAAGGAGATAGTTCAGGTGATGAACATCGCCAAGCGCAATCATTACAAGGTCATACTGGCAACCCAACCGGAGTGATGAAAGAGTATCTGAGGGAACGGGAGAAGAGCCGCAGAACCGCAACCGTCATCGGCATCGCGCTGACTGCCGGGATGCACGTCTGCGCCATTTCCGTCTGTTCCTTCTCGGGTCTCAAGTACATCTGGCCCCCGCCCCAGGAGCAGTCTTTCGTGATTGACTTCACGGAGGAGGTAGAAATGAAGCGGAAACACGGCGTCCAGCCACGGAGCGAGGAGGTTGACAAGAGCAAGCCGATTGAGATAGTGCAGCGCAGCCAGTCACCCTACACTGCCAGTAAGGAGAATCTTACTCCGGAGACAAAACCGGACGATTTCGGAGACGTGGATGCCCCCACCCCAGAGCCCAGGGAAGAACCGAAGATTGACCCCAGGGCGGCGTTCCCCGGAATGGCGAAAAAAGACACAAGCCTCACATCCCCCCACAGCGCCAGGGAAAGCGGCAGCACTTTCCGGGGCGGCCACGCGGAGGGGAACGCGAAAAACGGGAACACCGAGGGCAGGCCCAACGCCCATCTGCAGGGACGCAGCGTGGACGGAGCCCTTCCCAGACCGAGCTACAACGTGCAGGAAAGCGGCAGGGTGGTCGTCACAATATGGGTGGACAACTACGGCAAGGTTCAGAAAGCCGTCGCCGGAGCGGACGGGACCACCGTCACGGACAAAACACTCTGGGCAGCCGCCCGAAAAGCGGCTATGGAAACTCATTTCACTATGAAATCCGATGCCCCGGCATTACAGCAGGGCACCATAACATATATCTTTAATCTTAACTAAAGGGCAGTTGCACGACGCGAGTTGCGTGGCTGCACCACAATGAAAAATGGAACAATTTTCAAAAGACGGGCGTAAACTCAGGCCCAGAAAAAGCACCGCAGCGAGTGCGGCGCAGCACAGCAGCAATCATTCAGACTATTCATCCGGTTCCGACAGACACTCTTCCGGTCCCGGCAG
>JAKSKJ010000028.1 GCA_024401795.1 Bacteroidales bacterium
CAGCTCCCTCTCCGATATCGTGTTCATGCTCCTGTTCTTCTTCATGGTCACCACGCAGCTCCGCGAAACGGAGAACAAGGTTATCGTGAAGCTTCCCGAAGCATCCGAGGTTGTCAAACTCGAAAGAAAGGATCTTGCTTCATACATCAACATCGGTTCCCCTACCAAGACCTATCAGGCTCAGTTCGGTACCGATGCACGTATCCAGCTCAACGACTCTTTCAAGACAGTTGATGACATCCGCGACTTTATCGCAGCAGAACGTGACTCCAAGAGCGAGGGTGACCGTCAGTTCATGACAGTCAATATCCGCGCCGACCAGGACGTCAGAATGGGTATCATTACCGATGTTAAGCAGGAGCTCAGACGTTGCTCTGCGCTTAAGATCATGTATTCCGCAAGAAAAGGCGAGTAATCCCCGCCATTCTTAATAAAGCAGCCCCCTTCAATGAGGGCTGCTTTTAAAATTATTTAAGACAAATGTCAACAGTTCGAAGGATAAAAATCAAAGATCTGCTCGGTATGAAACCGGGCTGTGATGTCCTTGTCAAAGGTTGGGTAAGGACTAAAAGAGGCAACAAGGAAATAGCGTTCATCGCACTCAATGATGGTTCTACGGTAAAAAACCTGCAGATTGTCGTTGACAAGAACGAAGAAAGCGAAAATATTCTGTCAAGGATATCTACCGGTGCATGCATAAGCGTGAGCGGCAGTCTCGTGGAATCCGTGGGCAGCGGTCAGGCCGTTGAAGTGCACGCAGACAAGGTTGAAGTGCTTGGCGAATGTGACCCAATGCGCTTCCCTCTTCAGAAAAAGGACACATCCTTCGAGTATCTGCGCACGGTGGCACATATGAGGCCGAGAACCAATACGTTCGGAGCCGTGTTCAGACTGCGCAGCCAGATGGCATTCGCAATTCACGAATACTTCCACTCCAGGGGATTCGTCTATCTCAACACTCCACTTATCACAGCCTCCGACTGTGAAGGGGCGGGACAGATGTTCCAGGTCACGACTCTTGACCTGAACAACGTTCCGAAAAACAAGAAAGGGCAGCCTGACTTCTCGAAGGACTTCTTCGGCAAGCAGACCAGCCTGACCGTCAGCGGCCAGCTCGAAGGTGAGCTCGGAGCGACGGCTCTCGGAGAAATCTACACATTCGGACCGACATTCCGTGCCGAGAATTCCAACACCCCGCGCCATCTTGCAGAATTCTGGATGATAGAGCCGGAAATGGCATTCTACGACATCAACGATAATATGGACCTCGCCGAGGACTTCATAAAGCACCTCGTTAAATATGCGCTGGACAACTGCTGGGACGACGTCAAGTTCCTCAGCGACAGATACGACCCCGAACTTATTGAAAGGTTGCAGGGTGTAGTCAATACGGAATTCGTACGCCTCGAATACAGCGAGGGTATCAGCATTCTGGAGAAAGCCATCGCAGACGGCGTACAATTCGAATATCCTGTATATTGGGGCGTTGATTTGCAGAGCGAGCACGAGCGTTACCTCGTGGAGAAGCACTTCGGCAAGCCCGTGATTCTTACAGGTTATCCCAAGGATATCAAGGCCTTCTATATGAAGCAGAACGAGGACGGAAAGACCGTCCGCGCAATGGACGTGCTGTTCCCGAAGATCGGGGAAATAATCGGCGGTTCCGAAAGGGAGGCATCCCTGCAGAAACTTGAGGAGCGCATAGATGAACTCCAGATGAGCCGCAAGAACCTTGAGTGGTACATCGACACCCGCCGCTTCGGAAGCTGCCCTCACAGCGGCTTCGGACTCGGCTTCGAACGTCTGCTTCTCTTCGTCACCGGCATGCAGAACATCCGTGACGTCATCCCGTTCCCCCGTACACCCAAGAACGCCGAATATTGATATGTTGGTTATAGGAATAGCCGGCGGCTCCGGCAGTGGAAAAACCACGGTGGTAAAGGCAATAACTGAAAACATCGGCGGCAGTGTGGCCGTCCTTTCCCAGGATTCCTACTACAAGGATTGCAGCCATTTGAGCGAGGCGGAAAAACGTCACCATAATTTCGACCATCCCGATGCTCTCGACTGGAAACTTCTTTGCAGGCAGGTGGAAGACCTGATGCAGGGGAAGCCCGTTGACCAGCCAGTCTATTCCTATCTGACCTGCGGAAGGACAACCGAAACCGTCAAGGTCAACCCTGCGGACGTCATCATTGTCGAAGGCATCCTCATTTTCACCTGTCCCGAGTTGAGAGACAAGATGGATATCAAGATTTTCGTAGATGCGGACGACGACGACAGACTGATGCGTGTCATAGAAAGGGACATTACGGAACGGGGGAAGGACGTGCATTGGGTAATAGAAAGATATACGAACACCGTGAAGCCGATGTATCTCGAATTCATCGAACCGAGCAAACGCTACGCGGACATCATCATACCTCAAGGTGGCCACAACAGGGTCGCTGTCGGAGTCATTTCCGCCACGGTGGAGAAGGCTCTCAACTGCAATAATACAGTATAGTGAAACGGCTGGAAAAAGAAGACAAGGCGGGACTGTACATCACAGTGATTGTTCACCTTGTGGTGCTCATAATCCTTCTTGCCTCCCAGTTGGAGCGTGCCGTGAAGGCGGAGACTTCCTTCGTCCTGGATTTCACGAAGATGGAGCAGCTGGAAAAACTTCAGCGCGAATTGGCATTCAAGGAAGAGATTTCCAAACGGCTGGAAGAAATGATTGCGGACGGAGGTACTCCAATCCGCAATGTCTCCGTTGACAGGGGAGCGCTCAAAGACGACCGCGGGACGGATGCCGAAGAGCTGTACAAGGATGCAGAACGCCTGCAGAAAGAACTTGACAAAGGATTCAAGGCTTCTGAAGATGATGTCGCAGAGCCCATTCCCGAAAAGAAGGAGAAAACTGAAGAAAACGACAGGAAACAGAACTATTCAGGGCCTTCCGTGCTTTCTTATGAACTTGAAGGGCGCAAGGCCAGTCATCTTCCTATTCCGGCATACAGATGTCTCGGAGCCGGGGAAGTCAAAGTGCTCATTTCCGTCAACAATGCCGGGACCGTTCTTTCCGCGAGGGTGGATGAAAGCTGCTCATCAAGCGACGGATGCCTCCGCGCTTTCGCCATAAGGGCTGCACGCCTGTCGAAATTCTCCGCATCCCCTACCGCTCCGCCCAGACAGACGGGAAATATTGTTTATAAATTCATAGCGCAATGAAAAAATTTGTTTTCGGACTGATGACCGTCATCAGCATTTTACTCGTTTCCAGTTGCAGGGAAGGCAAGGTGACGGATCTCCAGCCTGCCCCCTATGGCGTTTATTCTGAAGGACTTATAGGTTCCGTAGAACCGCAAGGATGGATAAAGGAATTCCTGGAGCGACAAAGGACGGGCCTTTCCGGTCATCCCGAAGCTATGTGCTACCCCTACAACACCTGTCTGTGGGACGGAGAAATCGGGAGGGAGCGCGGCAACCACGGGGCCGACTGGTGGAGATACGAGCAGACCGCATATTACAGCGACGGACTGTTGCGCCTCGGTTATCTGCTTGATGACGAAGAATTCATAAACAAAGTGGAAAAGGGCATACATTATTCGCTCAACAAAATAAGCGAACAGGGAATTTTCGGACTCAGATGGGATACCGGTGACGGTACAAACGACGATGACCGCTATGCAGTATGGCCGCAGGCAGTGTATTTCAGGGCCATTCAGGCATACTATGAGGCCACAGGAGACGAATCCATCCTTCCTGTTCTGGAAAACCATTTTCTCGGAATCGGAGAGGAGATGTTCAGAAAGGAAAGGAATGCCATCAATATCGAAGGAGCCCTGTGGACATACGGGCATACCGGCAATCCGGACCTGCTTAAACACGCCGAAGCGGCCTGGCAGAACGGGGATTTCTGGATACGTGAACCGGAACGGCTGACCGAAAAGCGCCTTTATCAGCACGGAGTCACCTGCTGCGAACAGCTCAAACTACCCCTGCTGCTCTATGCTTACACCGGTAAAAAAGAATATCTGGACTGGGCCACACGCATCGAGCGGCGTCTTGAAGACGAGGACCTTCTGCCGGACGGAGTAATATCCAGCTCGGAATATCTCGACGGGAAAACCGTAAACCACAGCCACGAGACCTGCGACATCACTGACTACAGCTGGACACTTGGATACTTTCTGATGACTACCGGCGAGGCCAAGTGGGGCGATATGATAGAAAAAGCCACCTTCAACGCCCTTCCGGGTGCCATAGGCAAGGATTTCAAGACCCTGCAGTATCTGTCTTCCGTCAACCAGTTCATCAGCACCGGCCACTCCAACAACAACGAATTCATGCACGGAAGGACCTGGATGCAGTACCGCCCCGTTCATCAGGTGGAATGCTGCGTGGGCAATGTTCACCGTGCAATGCCTAACTACGTTGCCAGAATGTGGATGATGTCCGGACCGGACAATCTTATAGCGGCAATGTACGGCCCCTCAAAGGTCACATTCAACCACAGTGACGGCGGCAGCTGCACCGTGATGGAAAAAACGGAATATCCCTTCTCCGACGATGTGGAATTCTCGTTCAGGTTCAGCAGGCCGGGCTCCCACGATATGTCATTCTCTTTCAGGATGCCCGAATGGGCCGATGACCTTCAGGTTGAGCTCAACAACGAACCCGCCAACTTCGAAGTCACTCAGGGAGGCTTTGCCACCATCCACCGCAATTTCCGGACAGGCGACTCGATACGCATCAGATTCGTCACGCATATAGAACTGAAGGACCTTGAAGGACAGGGAAGTTACGTGGAGCGCGGACCACTCCTGTTCACCTACTCCATTCCGGAGGAATGTACGGAAGACCACGAAGAATACAACTACATTCACGGCAAGGCATCCGCCAATCCCGACTTCAAGTCCTGGAACAAAGTCCCCGCCGCAAAGTGGAATTACGCCCTCTGCGGAGCCAAAGCGGAGAATCTCAAAGTTGAATGGACCGGCAGTTCTGAATATCCCTTCGACGAGGCCGTATGCAAAATCAGCGTGCCTGTCATCGAAATCAGGGACTGGGAACTCGACGAGGGGGTTTTCACACCGGAGAATCCTACAAGAGTCATCCCCGCAGACGGAGCGGAACCGACTCGTCTGGATCTTGTCCCCTACGGCACGAGCTACCTCAGGCTGACCGTCTTCCCGGTAATGAAGAACTGACGTTTGCGTTTCGCAATAATAATTCCTATCTTTGGGGATTACTGAAAACCTAAACCCAATCTGAAATGGCAGATTTAAAGACACGCAAGAAAGACCGGAGAGACCGGCGGGATGCGTATTATTTGAGAGATGCCGACTCGATGCACGTCATTATGCCCTACGTGATGCCCACGAGGTGTGCAAACGAAGCGGTAATGTCCAAGGACTTCGATATAAGCGAAGTTGACCGTTACGTAAAGAAAAAGAATGCGGAGAACCCCTCATTCAAATACACCTGGTTCCACGTCATCTGCGCGGCAGTTGCCAAGACAATCATTCTGCGCCCCAAACTCAATTATTTCATTTCCGGCTACAGAATGTACGAGCGCAAGGACATCGAGATTGCCTTTACAGTCAAGCGCAAGTTCGAAGACAATTCCGAAGAGGCTCTGGCACGTTTCATCGTCAACAAGGAAGGAGGCAATCTGATAGAGGAAGTCCATTCTTTCGTCGAGTCCTTCGTTACCAAGGTGCGCAAGCACAACAGGACAGAGGGAATCACCAACAAATTCAATTTCTATCAGGCACTCCCCCGCCCCTTCTTCCGCTTCTTCGTATGGATTCTCCGCCATATGGAGTATCACGGAATCTATCCTGATTCTCTCAAGAAGGATGACCCCTGCTACAGTACGGTTTATATCACCAATCTCGGCAGCATAAAGATGAGCGCCGACTATCATCACGTCTTCGAATGGGGCACCAACTCCTTCTTCATCGTAATGAACGAGATGAAGACCATTCCCTTCTACAAGGAAGACGGGACTTTCGAAATGAAACCCACCATCAGGCTCTGCTTCACCATAGACGAAAGAATTGCGGACGGTTTCTATTTCGCAAAGAGCATCAAATATTTGAATCATCTCCTGCAGCATCCCGAACTTCTGGAGCAGGATGCCGCCACTCCCGTTGACATAGAATTCTAGTTATGGAACAAAATCTCTCAACTCCCTGGCTTTCAAGCTACGGCCACCTTCCGGGCACACTGGAATACAGTGAGAAATCTATGAGTGCCGCAGTGCTCGACACCGCTGCAAGAGAAAAGGATTTCATAGCCCTCTCCTTCAACGGACGCAAGATTCCGTTCGCCGAGATGGCCGCCAACATAGAAAGAACCGCAAAGGCATTCTACAACATCGGAGTCCGCCCGGGCAAGCGCGTGCTCGTTTGCCTGCCAAACGTGCCCCAGGCCATCTATTGTTTATACGGGCTCAACCGGATAGGCGCAGTCGCGGCTATGGTTCACCCCCTCAGCGCAGTCGGCGAGATTGTGCAATACATCAACGAGGCTTCCTGCGAATATGCCGTCACACTGGACCAGTTCTATTCCAAATTCCAGGAAGTCGGAAAACAGTGCAAACTGAAGAAACTCGTAATCGCCAGAGTCTCCGACGAACTTCCCTTCGTTCTGCCCTTCCTGTACAGGCTCACCACGGAGTGCAAATTCCCCAAGGTCGTCTGCACGGACACAGTGACAAAATGGAACGACTTCCTCCAGGGAGCCGATAACGTCACTGCTGGCTATGCGTTTGAAAAGGATTGCAGGACGGAGGCCGTAGTTCTTTTCTCCGGCGGCACGACAGGCACATCCAAGGGCATTATGCTCTCCGACTACAATTTCAATGCACTGGCCCTTCAAACGGCCACAATGGCGGACGAAGAGGTATGGCACAGCAAGATGCTGGCCGCAATGCCCGTATTCCACGGATTCGGGCTCGGAGTATGCATCCACACGATGATGTTCACCGGCGGCACATCCATTCTGGTTCCACGCTTCAACGTGAAGAGTTACGCCCAACTCATCAAGAAAAACAGACCCAATTTCATCGCCGGCGTGCCGACTCTCTTCGAGGCCATCGCCCGCAACACTTATCTTGACGGGGTGGACCTCTCCTGCCTCAGGGGCGTCTTCTCCGGAGGCGACTCGCTTTCCGTGGAACTCAAGAAGAAATTCGACTCCTTCCTGAAGGAGCACAACAGCAGAATCCGCATCCGGGAGGGATACGGCACCACGGAGTGCGTTACTGCGAGTTGTCTGACCCCTCACGACAAGGAGAAGGAGGGCAGCATAGGAATTCCCTATCCGGATATGATTTTCCGCATCTGCGAACCGGGCACGGAGACCGAACTGCCTTTCGGCGAAGAAGGCGAAATATGCATTTCAGGGCCCACGGTTATGATAGGATACATCAACCACGAGGAGGAGAATGCCAGCACGCTCCATAAGGACGGAAGCGGCAGAATCTGGCTCCATACCGGAGACCTCGGAATGATGGACGAGGAAGGCTTCATTTATTTCCGCCAGCGCATCAAGAGAATGATTGTCACCAGCGGCTACAATGTGTACCCTTCCCAGATAGAGAACGTGCTTGATGCACACAGGGCGGTGAGGATGAGTTGCGTCATAGGAGTGCCGGATCCATACAAGATGCAGAAGGTCAAGGCCTTCGTGGTTCTCAACGAAGGTTTCAAGGATTCTCCGGAACTCAGGGAGGACATACTCGCCCACTGCAAGAAATTCGTTGCCAAATACGCTATGCCCTACGAGGTGGAAGTTCGCGAAGAACTCCCCAAGACTCTTGTCGGCAAAGTTGCGTACACCAAACTTAGCTAATATTTGTCACGATATGGATTTCACCAGTATAAACAAACTGTTTGAACAGAGCATACGCAATAATTGGGAAAGGCCTGCCCTCTCCAATTATCAGGGAGTGACTCTTGCCTACAAGGATGTGGCCGCCTCCATCTGTCAACTGCACTTTGCATTCAAGAAACTGGGGCTGAAAAAAGGTGACAAAGTGGCTCTGTGCTCCCGCAACCAGGCCAACTGGGGAGTCTGCTTCCTTGCAACGATGACATACGGTGCCGTTCCCATACCGATTCTTCACGAATTCAAACCGGAGAACATACACTACCTCGTCAACCATTCCGAGGCCAAGGTGCTTTTTGTGGACGAGTTCATCTGGGAAGGTCTTTCCGAACAGGAAATGCCGGATCTTTCCGTAATCGTGCAAATCAGCACCCTCGAATGTCTCTATGCCAGAAAAACGAACTTCCAATATACCAGAGAAGGACTTCAGAAAGAGTTCGAAAATATGTATCCGGAAGGTTTGAAACCGGAAGACGTGAAATTCAAGAAGGAGAGTCCTGAAAGTCTGGCAATCATCAACTACACTTCCGGGACATCCGGTTTCTCGAAAGGAGTGATGATTCCCTACCGGGCCCTGTTGTGCAACTTGCAGTTCGCCACTGAATTCGCCGAGCCTCAAATGAACTGCGAATCCGAACTGGTGGCGATGCTGCCTTTGGCACATATGTACGGACTGACCATTGAATTCCTCCACACGTTCATCATCGGCGGCCACGTACATTTCCTCACAAGGCTGCCGAGTCCCAAGATAATAATGAACGCCTTCTCGGAAATTCGTCCCGACCTCATCATCTCCGTCCCCCTGATTATCGAAAAGGTTTACAAGTCCCAGATCAAGCCGGTTGCGGACCGCACCAAGTTTTTCAGAAGTATTCCCATACTCGGACAGGCTGTACGCAGCAAGATACGCAACGGGATGATTGAAGCGTTCG
Organism: Bacteroidales bacterium; assembly: GCA_024401795.1. Lineage (GTDB taxonomy): Bacteria > Bacteroidota > Bacteroidia > Bacteroidales > UBA932 > Cryptobacteroides. Next base: position 8,814 of record JAKSKJ010000028.1, read on the forward strand.
GCGGGAGGTTCGAAGAGATAATTCTCGGAGGTGCCCCCTTCAACCCGGAAGTGGAAGAGTTCCTGCGTTCGATTGACTTCCCCTTCACCGTAGGATACGGTATGACGGAATGCGCTCCGGTCATCACTTATTCCAAGTGGAGCAAGACAAGAAAAGGATCATGCGGACAGGCTATCCCGGGATGCAGAATCCGCATTGACTCGCCGGATCCGCAAAACACACCCGGAGAGATTCAGGTCAGCGGAGACAACCTCTTTACGGGATACTACAAAAACAAGAAGGCCAGCAAGGAAGTCTTCACCGATGACGGGTGGTTGAAGACCGGCGACATCGGAGTGATGGACAGTGACGGATACCTGTATCTGAAAGGCCGTTCCAAATGCATGATTCTCGGACCGTCAGGCCAGAACATATACCCCGAAGAACTCGAAGCCGTCATCAACAACGCAAGCTACGTGGTTGATTCTCTGGTCATAGAAGAGAACGGCGGACTCACGGCCCTGATTTATCCCGACTACCATCTTGCAGAGCAGGACGGCATCAGCCGGGAAGAACTTATGGAGCGTATCCGCACCAATCTCCCCGAAATCAACAAGGTCCTTCCCGCCTACGCACAGATTCGCAAAGTCGAATTCATGCCGGAAGACTTCGAAAGGACTCCGAAGCGCAACATCAAGAGATATTTATACCAGAGGAACTAATATGAACAAGTTTGACCGGAGCTATTTGGAGATGGCGGCAGTATGGGCGAAAAATTCATACTGCAAACGCCGTCAGGTGGGAGCACTCATCGTAAAGGACAGAATGATTATTTCCGACGGTTACAACGGCACTCCTTCCGGCTTTGAGAACGTGTGCGAAGACGACAACGGAGTAACCAAACCTTATGTCCTGCACGCGGAAGCCAACGCAATCACCAAGGTTTCGAAGTCCGGGAACAGTTCCGACGGGGCAACGCTCTACGTTACGGCATCCCCCTGCCTTGAATGCGCGAAACTGATTATTCAGGCTGGCATCAAGCGTGTGGTTTACAGCGATGAATACCGTCTCACCGACGGGATAGACCTGTTGCGCCGCGCCGGAGTCGAATGTGAAAAGGTTGACAAGGAATAATGAGGAAAGGCTATTTCATCACAATTGTCGTATTGTCCGTGCTGCTGGGAGTGATGGGCACCCTCGTGTGTCAGAAAGTAAATCAGAGGACAAGACGTATAAAAACGGAATACAGGGACTGGAGGAAATTGAATCTGGTTCTCCAGACTGTGGATGAGAATTACGTGGACAGCGTGGACAGGGAACAGGTAACTGACGCAGCCATCGCCGCGGCCCTCGCCAAACTCGACCCTCATTCCGTATATATGCCTCCTGTGGAACTGGAGGAAAGCGAGAGCGACCTCGCCGGCAACTTCGACGGCATAGGAATACAGTTCAACGTGCCTAACGACACGGCAATCGTCCTTGAGGTGATACCGGGAGGACCTTCCGAAAAGATAGGCCTTCTGCCCGGCGACAGAATCGTCAAGGTCGGAGACAAGGTCATAGCCGGCGTGAACTTTCCACAGGACAGTATGGTCCGCAGGATGAAAGGTCCGGCAGGCACCAAGGTCACGGTATCGGTCAAACGCGGGGAAGAAACCATACCCTTTGAAATCATCAGGGACAAGATTCCCACATACAGCGTAGATGCCGCATTTATGGTGAACGACACCACGGGCTACCTGAGGCTTTCAAAGTTCTCCCGCACCACGTATACCGAGGTCGTGAAGGCCTCTCTGGAGCTTCTTTCGCAGGGTATGACCAAACTCATATTCGACGTGAGGGACAACACCGGAGGATTCTTCGACCAGGCCCTCCTGGTCAGCAATCTCTTCCTGCCCAAGGATGCGGTAATAGTGTATATGGAGGGCCTCCACCGCAAACGCGAGGACTCCAAGGCAGACGGCAACGGCATGCTCCGGAACGTAGGACTCGACGTCCTCATCAATGAAGGTACGGCATCTTCCAGCGAGATTTTCTCCGGTGCAATCCAGGACAACGGCCGGGGCAGAATCATAGGACGCCGCTCTTTCGGCAAGGGTCTCGTCCAGGAACCTGTCTATTTCTCCGACGGCTCCGGAATCAGGCTCACCGTCGCCCGTTTCCACACACCTTCGGGCAGATGCATCCAGAAGCCATACAGCGAAGACTATAATCTGGAAGTGTATGAACGCTACGGCACCGGAGAGATG
>JAKSKJ010000029.1 GCA_024401795.1 Bacteroidales bacterium
TCGCCGTCAGCCACTGTGTAGCTGGTGTAGTATGAATTTTCCCTTGGCCTCGGGTTAAGCAGTTCGGGCTGAGAGAACCATATGGGCTGCTCCGCACCGGGGACGTATTCCCCTTTAAGTATGTAGAGCGGTCCGCGGTTCTGGTATGCCGTCACGTCATCGTAGTTGAAGGTATTGTGAACAATGGCAAAGTACTTGCCGCTGAATGCTTCGGGGCCTTTCCAGTCATATAAGGGGCAGGGAGAGCGGGGCTGCAGAACGGGCTTGCCGCCATCCTGAAAGCGTAGAATCCGGGGTCTTGACCAGGTCCTGCCCCTGTCGGAACTGACGGACCATACCGGAGAGCCGAGCGAGCTGCGCATCATTGCGAAAAGCCGCCCGTCCGGCAGGCCTACGATGGCCGCTTCCTCGATGGCGGGGCCTTCCCTGATGCCGTAATTGGTGGCTCCCTCGACCTGACTGACGTCAAAACCGTCTCCGTTGGTATTGAAATAGGATATCTTTATATCCTCTATCTCCGGATCATCATCTATGTTTTCGAACTGCCAGAACTCCACACGGCAGTGTTTCTTCTCATCGTTGGGGATATGGCCGTGGCGGGAGCATCCCACGATGAATCTGCCGCCTTCCCCGAGCCTCAACGGACGCTGCCAGTTGCACCATTCGGCAGGCACGGACGGGTCGGGAGAATCCAGTTCCATACGCGGCATCGCAATGCTCTTCGGCCTGCTCCAGGAGAGCCCGGCATCATCGGAATAGGCGCCGAACAAGGCTCCATGATGAATTTTGTCCCCATTGACCTGCTGGTTCCACAACAGATAGAGCCGGCCGCTTTTCGACAGCATAGGTTGCTGCCAGCTGGCCACGGGGCGGGGATTGGCCCGGGTTTCGGAACCTTGCAGGAGGACCGGAGCAGACCAGGTCCTGCCTCCATCGGCGCTTCTGGAGAAAACGATGTGATGGTCGGCCTGACCTTCACGTGTAGCCTGGGTCCAGAAGCAGTAATAGAGGCGCCTGGCCTCGTCATATATGACCTGTATATGGTCGTTGTAAGTGTCACCCCGGAGTGTGGGGTCCGCCATTTTCCAGTCCTGCGGCTGGGAGGGCACGAATACGACGTAGTCCGGTTTTGTGACCATAATGTCTTCAGCCCGCTTGTCCCGGGCAGTTGAAAGCGTCGTCAGGGACAACAGGAGAACGAGCGCCTGTGCAAGATGCTTTTTCATAACGTTTGTTTTATTTCTTCAGTTTATTAAGCACAACAGGGCCTCCGAGTCCGGAAGGGCAGAGCGGAGACTGCGGAGAGAAAAGATTGGGGCTGACCCAGGTAACGGGAACCGCCCCGGGTTGCGTATCACCGATTATCCTGTTGGCCCAGGAACCGGTAACCTCTATCTCAAGACTGTTCCGTCCGCCACGGACAGCGGATGTTATGTCAATTTCAAACGGCTGCCTCCACGCCAGTCCGCAGTCCACACCGTTGACCCTCACCCTTGCCATATTGAACACCTTGCCAAGGGACAGCACATATCTGTCACCCTTGCGCACGGCTCCCGCCTTGAATGTCCGGGAATAAGTCGCCGTGCCGGAGAAGAACCTGACGGAAGGGTCAGAATGAGTTGACAGGAGCGCCAGAGAATCCATAGAAATGCATTCAGGGGCTCCCCTTCCGCTCTGGAAACGGACAATCCAGCCTCCGTCAAGACTTTCAGCCGATACTGCGGATGGCCCGGAGATGAAATTTTCCGTGACGTCAGTGCCGTCTCCGAAGAGCACGAACTGCGCATCCCGGGGAGTCATATCAAGATACACCGTGGTGCGTCCGTTCTCCATACGGTAGGACGCATCTTCGACGGTGCCGCTGTCCGCCCTCAGAATCTGCGGTTTTCTGCCATAAACATTGAAACTGACGGGAACGGTCACGGAAGAATCCCTTACGCTGGATATGAAATACAGTTCTCCGTCGTCAAGCCGGCGGTGCACAAAACCAAACCCTTCCGTGCCCGCGGTGCCGAAATCCACGTCCCGGGCAAAACCTGCGCGGGAGAGAGCTCCGCCCGCCTCGCCGAAGGCAACCACGTTGCTCCTGCCGGAATGCCAGATGTCATTCACGAGCTCACGGAATCTGCCCTCATCATTGTGGAGTCCGAGGCTCGCCTCCGGAGCCCCTCCCGCTATTATCACACCTCTTTCAGCCAGAGCGCGAAGGCCTTCCAGCAGTTCGAGGGACATATACTTCACTTCGGGATCTATCATCAGAAGACCGTATCCGAATTGACCGGAACAAACCACATCTCTGTTCACGAAATCGTAGGCAAAGCCTTCCGGCACCGACGGAGCCTCCTCCCGGAAGCGGTCTGCTATATTGACGGTCTCGCTGACGAGGTAAGCCACGTCGGCCACAAACCTTCCCTGCCTCAACAGGTAACTGCTGCGTGACAGATACCCGGTCCAGGCCGCCGCCTCGTGCGCCCAGGTCTCGTGCCTCTGGAACCAGGCGCCGAACTTTGAAAGGGACAGCCCGGGCACCCTGTCATCCACAGGCTGATGGACGGAGCAATGTATCACAAAGCAGTTCAATCCGTTGGCCATAGCCATATCGGCGGCACCCTTCATCCTCTCAGGGGTCATATTCCAGCTCAGGATGGTCCCGTCAGGAGCCTCCATATCGCCGTCCGTAGTGAAAGCCTCCGCGGCTACCACGTTCTGTCCGTAAATGTGAGCCACGGATGCCGACTCCCTGATGTCGGTCATATACCTGTTGTACGCCAGACCGTCAGGCCTCGTCCACACCGCCCCCATAGGAATGTCGGCATTCTTCTTGACAGCCATTCCGTCCGCGTGGAAGGCCTTTCCCCCCTCGTGAAATTCGGTGTAGCGCTTGAGACCGTACTCTTCCAGAATCGGATCTATCCCGTCATAGTGATACTCCACCATCATCTCGCCGATGGTCCTGCGCCAATCCTGGAGGAATCTGTCGGTCTGCTCTGAGCTGCCTATGATGTGCCCGGCAAGAGCGGGGAGCCATTTGAGCAGATCATAGGACCGGCGTTTCCTGAATTCCTGCATCATATCATCAGTCCAGGTCTGACTTCCCGCCTCATAGCTGTCCAGCATAAGATGTGTAAGGCTCCTGCCGACCTTGCCGCCTGTCGCATCGTTATACATATCCAAGTATGTGCGGTAATAGTCCGAATTGACCTTGGGACTGAGTTTGTCGCTCTCAAGGCCGGTCGCCTCCGGGCTTGCGGGATTGTTGCGCCTGCCACGGAGGGTATAGCCGAAGCGATATATTCTCCACCTTCCTTCCGGAGCATTCCAGACAAGTCTGCCGTCCTTGCAGAAGGATGTCAAATCCAGCACGTCCTCCTCAGCGGTGGCATCCGGGAAAGAGGGTGTGGGATAGAAGTCCCGCACTCCGCTGTCAAAGAAAAATGCAGCCTTCTCCGTATCGAGGTTCACCCTTGTGGAAGCATACACGCGCAGTTCCGTGTAATCCATAGCCTCCCCCGGATTACCATTGACAAAGCGGAAATGCCTGCCGCTTGTCTCAGGCAAATCTATGGTGATGAAAGGTATTCCCACATCAGGCAGAACGGCATCTATTCTTTTGAAGTGCACGCCGTCATCACTGACTTCCCAATGCCTCCCGGGGCGGGGCTGGTAGTCGTCTTTCTTGCCATAGAAAAAAGACCTGACAGTCACCGTTTTCGGGAAGGAGAACTGAATCCAGGAATTCCCTCCATCACCGGGAGCCACCCTGCACACTCCGTTCAAATCGCCATCGTGGAGGGCATCGGGGGAAGATCCGTCGCTGCAACTCAGCACGGCACCCATTTCCTCCATAGACATATCGTAATCCGGGACTTTCACCGCAATAACGGCGATATCCCTATAAAAGTCGTATTCAGGTTTGTGCACGGGGAAAAAACTGTGCGTCAGGTACTTGCCTGCAATACAATTAGGCTCCGGAAGAGGTCTGTCCACCAATCCGCCTCCCACAACGTCAAACTCCTTCCAGTTGAGTTCCTTCATCGCCTGCTCATTGGTCACCCAGGGCCCGCCGGTGTCACTCCAGCCGCCGGAACCGGCAATGGCGAATTCAAGGCCTAGCGAATCGGCAAGTTCCGCGGCATAATTGAAGGCATCTTTCCATCCGTCGCTCATATATGACAGTCTGTTCCGAACCACGGTGGGAATATCCAGACCGGCATCGAACACCTGAACTCCCCCCACGCCGGATTCCTTCATCCACTGGAGGTCTTTCCGGATTCCCTCGCGGGTGACGTTCCCGTTCATCCAATGCCACCACACACGGGGGCGGTATTCCATAGAAGGACAGGGAAATTCCTTCAGAATCTCTTCCCTCTGCCCATAAAGAGGCAGAACTGAAAACAGGGCCGTCACAACAAGCGGCAGGACAGTGAATCTTTTCATTTTTCAGATTATTTTTCGGACGGAACCGGCATCTGTCACGGCGGCGCCGAATGATTTCTCAAGGGTGTCCCTGTTGAAAGGTCCGGAACAACAGGCCAGGCACCTTCCCTGAGCATTCTTCAAACCCTCTATGACCGTTCCGGCATCGGAAGACTCTATCATCAGCGCCGCGCGGCTGATGCTCGGATCCAACATAATATATCTTACAAACTTCCCCATAGCTTCCCTGCTGCGGGCCCCCACGGCATCCATATTAATGTCAAGGATGTCGAATCCGGAGCACAGGGCCTCAGATGCCAGACACATTGCACTGTCATAGTCATCGTCCCCTATCATCTTCGCAAATTCAGGATTGAGGATTGAATCCGTCGCCGCGCAGACCTGCAGTTCTCCCCCGCTGAAACGGAATGCCTCCAGCCCGGAAAGTCTCATACAATCTCCGGATTCCGGCCTGTTCGAAGGGCGTATGTTCCTCACCCTCTCCGCAATGGCCCTGATATGGTCGGGAGTGGTGCCGCAGCATCCCCCCACAATGCTGATGATACCCGTATCGGCAAGTTTTCCCACTTCTTCAGCCATTTCTCCGGGCGTCTGGGTGTAGTTCCCGCGCCCGTCGGGCATACCGGCATTGGGATAGCATATCACGGGGCAGCCGGCAAAGCCTCCGACCTCTTTTATGAGAGGCAGCATCTTCTCCGCACCGAGTCCGCAATTAAGTCCGAACGCCGCCGGAGCGCAATGAAGGACAGAAGTATAGAAAGCCTCCAGAGTCTGCCCGGTCAGAAGACGGCCTCCGGCATCGCTGAAAGTTCCCGATACCATCACAGGAACCTTTCCGCCCAGATCGTTCCAGGCATATATCGCCGCCTTGGCGTTCAGCGCGTCAAAACAGGTCTCAAGCAGGAGCATATCCACCCCTCCTTCCAGCAGACCGCGTATCTGCTCCCTGTATGAGGCGGCCATCTCATCAAAGGAAACGGCCCGCGCATCGGGGTGGTCGTAATCGCTGCAGATTGACAGTGATTTGGTGGTGGGGCCCACACTTCCGGCCACAAGAATCTTCCGTGGTGCAGCATCCGCAACGCCGCGTGCTATCCTCGCACCCGCCAGGGAAGTTTCATACCCTCCGGAAAAAGTGTTTGTCTCTATGATGTCAGCACCGGCATCTATGTATTCCCTGTGGATAGACGCCACCACCTCGGGAGCGGTCAGGTTATAGACCTGCCCGGGGCCGGTCAGGCCATGCTTCTGGAGCATAGTGCCCATAGCACCGTCAAGGACGAGAATTCTGTCTCCGGGGAACGGGCTTTCCATCTTATTTTGCGATTTCAGACATATCGTACTCCACGGTAGCCAGTCCTCCATTGGCCGTCTCCTTGTAAAGGCTGGGAAGATCCTTGCCCGTACGCTTCATTGTATCCACCACCTTGTCGAAGGAAATGAGGTGCTTTCCGTCGCTCAGCAACGAGTACAGACTGACGTCCAGAGCACGCAGGGCGGCAATTGCATTGCGCTCGATGCAGGGTATCTGCACCAGACCGCAGACAGGGTCGCAGGTCAGACCCAGATTGTGCTCCATAGCCATTTCGGCGGCGCACTCTATCTGCTGCGGGGAACCTCCGTAGAGCTGGTTGGTAGCCACGGCGGCCATCACGCAGGCACTCCCGACCTCTCCCTGGCAACCCACTTCCGCACCGGATATTGACGCGTTGGTCCTGATGACGTTGCCGAACAGCCCCGCCGTGGCCAATGCCTTCAGAATATCCATATCCGAGAATCCGTGAGAGACCTTTGAGTGGTACAGCACAGCAGGAACCACACCGCAGGAGCCGCAGGTCGGAGCAGTGACCACAATCCCGCCGCGGGCATTCATCTCGGCCACGGCGAGCGCATAGGAACTGACCAGAGCCCTGCTCCTGAGATTGTCCTTGAATCCGCTGGCACGGATGAAATATTGTTTCGCCTTGCTCCTGACCCTGAGACAGCCGGGAAGCCTCTCGTCGTTCTCAAGACCCTCACGCACGCTTTTCTGCATAACCTCCCACACCTTGCCGAGGTAGTCCCATATCTCCTTCCCCTCGTGAAACTCCACGTATTCCCAGAACGAGAATCCCTCATTCTCTATGAACTTCTGGATTTCCGTCATCGAATTTCTGCCATACAGAGGTTTCATATCTTTCTTTCCTTCCGTTTCCCCTTCAGACAGATTGCCTCCTCCGATACTGTAAACAGTCCAGGAATCGATGACAGTCCCCTCGTTCCCCAACGCTTCGAACAACATTCCGTTGGTATGGAATTCCTTGACGATATCGGGCCTCCACACTATTTCAGTCCTGTCCTCGCCCAATGTTTTGAGAATGATATAGTCTGTCCTGTGCCCTTTGCCGGTAGCCGCGAGGCTGCCATAGAGGGTGACGCGGAACGATGTGGCGGAAAGATTTCTTCCAAGGAAGATTTCCGCGGCTCGGCCGGGACCCATCGTATGGCTGCTGGATGGCCCGTAACCGATTTTATAAATTTCCTTTATGCTGTCCATAATATATGCAAATATGCGAAAATATTGACATTAACGGAAATTTTTGGTAAATTTGTCCGATTATGACAAAAGGGAGCAAATGGATATTGAAAGAGTCCGCTGATGCGGAAAAGGTCAACCGTCTGGCCGCTGAAATCGGCATAGACAGGGTACTCGCCGAGCTCCTTGTCAAGCGTGGCGTGGAAACTTTCGAACAGGCAAGGGCTTTTTTCCGGCCCAGCCTCTCCAATCTTCACGACCCTTTCCTGATGAAGGATATGGACCTGGCCGTGGAGCGTCTCCACAAAGCCGTAACGGAAGGCGAGAAAATCCTCATATACGGAGACTATGACGTTGACGGCACCACCGCTGTCGCGCTCGTCTATTCATACCTCAAGCGCTTCACGTCCAGCATTGATTTCTATATTCCCGACAGGTACGACGAGGGGTACGGCGTGTCCGTCAAGGGCATCGACTGGGCCGCGGAAAACGGATTCACTCTGATAATCACGCTCGACTGCGGCATCAAGGCCATAGAAAAGACCCTGCACGCCAAGGAGAAAGGGATAGATATGATTATCTGCGACCACCACCTCCCGGAAGACAGGATTCCACCCGCAGTGGCTGTCCTCGACCCGAAGCGGGAGGACTGCAACTATCCTTTCGACGACCTCAGCGGCTGCGGAGTGGGATTCAAGCTGATGCAGGCCTACGCACAGTTCCGCGACATATCTTTCGACACGCTGGAGCCGTTCCTCGACCTGCTCGTGGTAAGCATATCGTCCGACCTGGTGACGATGGTGGGAGAAAACCGCGTGCTCGCATATTACGGGCTCAAAGTCCTCAACGAAAATCCCGGGAAAGGGCTTCTGGCTATGATTGAGCTGTCCAACCTTGAACCGGGGCACATCACCATCGACGACATAGTATTCAAGATAGGCCCCCGCATCAACGCCGCCGGACGTATGGAATCCGGAAGGCTTGCCGTGGAATTGCTCACCGCAACGGAAAGCGACAAGGCAAAGATGATCGGAGAGCAGATAAACAACAATAACAACGAGCGCAAGAGCATCGACCGCGAAATCACGCAGGAAGCCCTTGAAATGGTGCAGAGCGGCCAGTGCCTGGCAAGCGAGAACGTCACCATAGTCTATAACCCGAACTGGAACAAGGGAGTCGTGGGCATCGTTGCATCCCGCCTCGTGGAAGCGTTCTACAAGCCCACGGTGGTACTCACGAAGTCCAACGGATTCGTGACAGGATCCGCGCGCAGCGTGGCGGGTTTCGACCTCTACGAATCGATAGAGAGCTGTGCTGACCTTCTGGAGAATTTCGGCGGCCACGTCTATGCCGCAGGGCTCACGCTGAAGGAGGAGAACCTTACGGAATTCTCTGCAAGAATGAACGAATTCGTGGCCGGGAAAATCAACGCGGATATGCTCACCCCCATTGTGGAGATTGACGAAAAACTGGATTTCTCCCAGATAACTCCCAAATTCTTCAGAATCCTGAAGCAGTTCCAGCCCTTCGGCCCCGGCAACGGCAACCCAGTATTCATAACAGAGAACGTGTACGACGTGGGCAACGGGCGCAAGGTAGGCGCCGGAGGCGTGCACCTGAAACTGGACCTCATTCAGGAAGACCAGCCATACCACCAGATTGCGGCGATAGCCTTCAATATGGCGGACTACTATGATTACATCAAGTCCGGCAATCCTCTGGACGTATGCTATTCCATCGTGGAGAATTACTACCGCGGCAATTCCACCCTGCAGATAAGGGTACGGGACCTGCGCGAAAGGAAAGACGAAATAATATAATATAATGGCAAACATCGAATACAGCGAGCAGGAGCAAATCAGAAGAGAATCTCTCGCAAAACTCAGAGAACTGGGTATCGAACCCTACCCCGCGGCCGAATACCCCGTCAACGCCGATGCGGCTGAAATCGCCGCCGGTTTTGACCCGGAGAAAGGCAATTTCCAGGAAGTGTGCATAGCCGGGCGCATAATGAGCCGGCGCATAATGGGAGCGGCCTCCTTCGGAGAGCTGCAGGACGAAAGCGGCAGGATACAGATATATGTCAAGCGGGACGAGATATGCCCGGATGAAGACAAGACGATGTACAACACGGTATGGAAGAAACTTCTCGACATCGGCGACATCATCGGTATCAAGGGTTTTGCCTTCTACACCCAGACCGGACAATTGTCCGTCCACGCGAAGGAACTCACCCTGCTGAGCAAGTCGTTGAGGGTTCTTCCCATCGTGAAGGAACTCGACGGCCAGATCTTCGACGCCTTCGCGGACCCTGAACTCCGCTACCGTCAGCGCTACGTCGACCTCATAGTGAATCCGCAGGTGAAGGATACTTTCATCAAGAGAGCGAAGATTGTGGCCACGATGCGCGAATACTTCAATGCGGCGGGCTGCCTTGAGGTGGAGACTCCCATCCTTCAGAGCATCCCCGGAGGTGCCACCGCCCGTCCGTTCATCACTCACCACAACGCCCTCGACATCCCGCTCTACCTGCGCATAGCCAACGAGCTGTACCTCAAACGGCTCATAGTGGGCGGCTACAACGGTGTATATGAGTTCGCCAAGGACTTCCGCAACGAGGGTATGGACAAGACCCACAATCCCGAATTCACCTGTATGGAGATTTACGTGGCCTACAAGGACTACAACTGGATGATGGAATTCGTGGAAAAGATGCTTGCGAAGATATCGACGGCCGTCAACGGCACCACCGTAGTGAAGATAGGAGAGAACGATGTCGATTTCGGCGGAGTCTATCGCAGACTTCCCATCCTCGATGCAATAAAGGAATACGCCGGAGTTGACGTGAAGGGGATGGACGAGAACGAGCTCCGTTCCACCTGCAAGAAACTGGGCGTGGAAATCGAGCCCTCGATGGGCAAGGGCAAGCTCATAGATGCCATCTTCGGCGAATATTGCGAGAAGAACCTCATCCAGCCGACCTTCGTCACCGACTATCCGGTAGAGATGTCCCCCCTCACGAAACGCCACCGCACAGATCCCAGCCTCACCGAACGCTTCGAACTGTTCGTATGCGGCAAGGAGCTCGCCAATGCTTATTCAGAGCTTAACGACCCCATCGACCAGCTTGAAAGATTCGAAGAGCAGGCCGCCCTCAAGAGCAAGGGAGACGACGAGGCAATGTTTATCGACTACGACTTTGTGCGTGCACTCGAATACGGAATGCCTCCCACCTCCGGCCTCGGAATGGGAATTGACCGCCTCACCATGTTTATGACAGGCCAGACAGCCATTCAGGACGTGCTTTTCTTCCCCCAGATGAAGCCCGAGAAGAAACTCAAGAAAGAGGAAAAGGAAGAAAAAGAAGACAAGGAATAGTGGCGGAACTGCTCACATCGGTCCACAACCCGAAGATAAAGAAGCTTCTCGCGTTGCAGCAGAAATCATCTGAGCGGCGCGAGAGCGGTCTTTT
>JAKSKJ010000003.1 GCA_024401795.1 Bacteroidales bacterium
CCATACTTTCCTGGCAGGAGCTCAGGAACAAGATTGCGGCGGCTACCGCGAAGATAATTTTTTTCATATTTTGCTTCTTTTTACAAACTTACATAAAATCTTCCGGTTTTACGCCTATTTATTGTATATTTGTAGATAGACATCAACATAGATATAATACAGTTGCATTGTATGAACAAAATCATTACTCTTGTAGCGGCATCGCTGCTATGCCTGGGGGTGACAGCCCAAAGCCGCACAATCAGGACAATCAACGACCACTGGAACTTCACCAAAGAAGGTGTCACCACCACAGTCAATATTCCGCATACCTGGAACGCCGGGGATACCTGGGACGAGAAGCCGGGTTTCTACCGCGATATGTGCACATACGGCCGCAAACTCTTTATCAATGATAACCTCGACGGCAAAAACGTCTATATCCGCTTCGAGGGCGCAAATCAGGAAACGGAACTTTTCGTCAACGGGAAAAGCGCCGGCAAACACGTCGGTGGTTATACGGCCTTCATCTTTGACGTGACCGACCTTGTGAAGAACGGGGAAAACGACATTCTTGTAAATGTGACCAACCGTCACAACCCGGACATACCGCCTCTGAGCGCGGATTTCACCTTCTACGGAGGCATCTACCGCGACGTGGAACTGGTGCTGACGCCGAAGAACCAGATTTCCAACACGCATTATGCTAGCAGCGGCGTCTATATCACGACTCCTTCCGTATCCGAGGCGAAATCCACCGTGGACATCAGCACACACCTCAACATCACTGATCCCGCGAAATACATTCTCTCGCAGCAAATCTATGACCCTGATGGAAAACTTGTAGCTGCGAATGACACTAAACTCAAGATAAAGAAGGCAGGAAAGGACCTTGTGTACAAGCAGCAACTCAGCGTTTCCGACTGCAAGTTGTGGGACCTGGGCAAACCAGAAGTCTATCGTGTCGTAACCACCCTCAAGAATGCTAAAGGCGTGGATATCGACTCCGTAGAGAACCCTCTTGGATTCCGTACCTTCTCCTTCGACACGGAGAAAGGTTTCACCATCAACGGACGCAACGTCAAGATAATGGGAACCAACCGCCACCAGGACTACAAGGAGATGGGCAACGCCCTGACCGACGAGATGCACGTGCGTGACATCAAACTCCTCAAGGATATGGGAGGCAACTTCCTACGCATCGCGCACTATCCACAGGATCCTATCGTCACACAGATTTGCGATCGTAGCGGCATCGTATGCTCGGTGGAAATTCCCATAGTGGACGAAATCACCGTCAGCGATGCATTCAGGGATAATTGTATCAATATGGCATTGGAGATGGTTTACCAGGACTACAACAGTCCCTCGGTCATCATTTGGGCCTATATGAATGAAGTCCTCATACGCATTCCCTCCAAAGGTAGGGATGAATATTTCAAGCACGTCACGGCATTCGCGCAGGCAATCGACGATGCCATCAAGGCGGCCGATCCTTACCGTCCCACTATGATTCCATGTCACGCTGACTACAAGCGCTACAAGAAGGCAGGTGTCGGCGAAGTCCCCGACATACTGGGATGGAACTTCTATCGTGGCTGGTATGGCAAGGGCGTAGACTCATTCCCCGGGGAGATCCGGGAAGTCCATACCCTCTTCCCCGACAAGCCGTTCATCCTCACGGAGTACGGAGCCGGTGTCGATCCCAGGCTTCATTCCCGCGCTCCCAAGCGTTTCGACTTCAGCGCCGAATACGGCCTGTACTTCCACAAGAGCTATATCGATGTAATAAAGAATACGCCTTTCGTTGCCGGAAGCAATGTATGGAATCTCAATGACTTCTATGCCGAGCCACGTGTCGATGCCGTACCGCACGTGAACAACAAGGGCCTTGTGGGGCTCGACCGCGTTCCGAAGGACAGCTACCGCCTGTATCAGGCAAACCTGCTCGATACGCCCGTGGTTTGGATAGGCGGACGCAACTGGACAATACGTGAGGGCAACGAAGGCGAAAAGCAGGAATATGAGGTCTATTCCAACTGCAAGACCGTCAGCCTGTACCATAACGGCACGCTCATAGGCAGCGCCACCCCGCAGAAGGGCGTGGCCACATTCACCCTGGTTCTCAAGGACGGCGACAACTTCCTCAAAGCCACCGGTGAAGGCTGCGAAGACGCCGTACATATACGCTACACCGCCATTCCGCAAGATATGAGAAAATTCACCGAGATGAACGTGATGCTCGGCTCCGACAGATATTTCCAGGATGACATAAGCGGTACCGCGTGGATGCCCGAACAGGAATACCACAAGGGTTCCTGGGGCTATGTAGGCGGTGCGAAATTCCTCCCCAGAGGCGGGGAAGGACCCATGCCCAGCTCCGCTCTGGATATACTCGGCACGATAAACGACCCTGTATTCCAAACCCAGAGGATAGGCATCGAGGCATTCAAGGCTGACGTGCCTGCCGGAAAATACTATGTATATCTGTATTTCTCCGAACTCGCCGTCACTGAAAATGGCAAACCTCTGCCTTACAACCTCGGCAATGATGCCGTCGGAGAGAAGGAAGTGGAAAGAGTGTTCTCAGTTTCCATCAACGGACGGGAAGTGCTCAAGGATTTCAATGTCAGGGAAGAATACGGAGCCCGCACGGCCGTTATCGAGAAGTTCACGGTCGACGTCAATGACACAGAGGGCCTCACCGTGGGCTTCACTCCAGTCAAGGGATCCGCCATACTCAACGCAATACGCATCTACAAGGCACTTTAATAAAAATTTGTACCGTATGTATCTACTTGGCTATGATATCGGTTCTTCGTCCGTAAAGGCTTCTATCATTGATTCTGAAAGCGGCGTATGCCTCTCTTCCGCGTTTTATCCGAAAAACGAGGCCCCCATATTGTCACCGCACCAGGGATGGGCGGAACAGAATCCTTCCGACTGGTGGGAATATCTGCGTCAGGCCACATCCGCAGTCCTGTCTTCGTCGCAGGTTGACCCTTCAATGATAGGTTCCATAGGCATTTCCTACCAGATGCATGGTCTTGTCTGCATCGACAAGGACGGGAAAGTCCTCAGGCCGGCGATAATCTGGTGTGACAGCAGGGCTGTGCCTTACGGCGAGGCTGCATTCAAAATGATAGGACGGGAAGAATGTCTCTCGACGGTGCTGAACTCGCCCGGGAACTTCACCGCATCGAAACTCGCCTGGGTGAAGGACAACGAACCAGAAATCTACGGCAAGATTCATAAGGTGATGCTTCCCGGAGATTATATTGCATACCGCCTGACCGGTGAAATATCGACCACGATACCGGGCCTTTCCGAAGGAATACTGTGGGATTTCAGGGAGAACCGCATCTGCGGTACGGTACTTGACAGTCTCGGAATTGACAGCGCGCTCATCCCTGACATCGTGCCTACCTTTGCGGAACAGGGAAGGGTCACACGCGCTGCGGCGGCCGAACTCGGGCTTGCCGCCGGAACACCCGTATCCTACCGGGCCGGTGACCAGCCCAACAACGCCCTCTCCCTCGGTGTTCTCGAACCGGGTGAAATCGCATCGACTGCCGGGACATCCGGGGTGGTGTACGGCGTTTCCGACAAGGTGGCGTCCGACCCGCTCAGCCGGGTGAACAGTTTCGCCCACGTCAACCACAGTGCCGGCCATCCGAGACTTGGAGTTCTCCTGTGTATCAACGGTACCGGAATCCTGAACTCCTGGGCGAGAAGGAATATTGCTCCGGACGGCATTTCCTATGCGGAGATGAACGAACTGGCGTCCACAGCTCCGGCAGGAAGCCGCGGACTGCTCGTTTATCCGTTCGGGAACGGTGCGGAGCGTATGCTCTCGAACACGGCACCGGGATGTTCGCTGCGCGGAATAGACTTCAACATACACGACAGGTCCTGCATACTCCGAGCCTGCCAGGAAGGGATAGTGTTCGCTTTCCGGCACGGAATTTCGATAATGGAGCAGATGGGTGTCAGGGTCGACAATATACACGCAGGGATGGCGAATATGTTCCTGTCTCCCATATTCCGCGAGGCGCTATCGTGCACTACCGGAGCGACTATCGATTTGTACGATACCGACGGTGCCGCAGGAGCCGCACGGGGAGGTGGAATCGGAGCCGGCATCTACTCCTCGGCCGCCGAGGCTTTCTCGACCCTCAAGAGAATCGGGACCATCGAGCCGGACTCCCGGCTGTCGCGAATCTATGCGGATTGTTATGAAAATTGGAAACAAAATATTTAAAATTGAATGATTATGACAAAAGAGTATTTTCCCGGAATCGGTAAGATTCAGTTTGAAGGCAAAGAAAGCAAAAACCCTCTTGCATACCGTTACTACGATGCCGATAAGGTTGTAATGGGTAAAAAGATGAGCGAATGGCTGAAATTCGCGATGGCGTGGTGGCATACCCTCGGTGCCGACGGCAGCGACCAGTTCGGGCCCGGGACAAAGACCTTCCCCTGGAATGCCTCATCCGACCCGATGCAGGCCGCAAAGGACAAGGCGGATGCCGGCTTCGAAATTATGACCAAACTGGGAATCCAATATTACTGCTTCCACGACGTAGACCTCGTAAAAGAAGCCGATACCGTCGGGGAGTACGAGAAGAACCTTAAAGAAATCGTCGCATACCTGAAGAAAAAGCAGGAAGAGACCGGAATAAAACTTCTCTGGGGTACTGCGAACGTCTTCGGGAACAAGCGTTACATGAACGGCGCATCGACAAATCCCGACTTCGACGTTGTCGCCCGCGCTATCGTCCAGATAAAGAATTCAATCGACGCCACAATCGAACTCGGCGGAACGAATTATGTCTTCTGGGGTGGCAGGGAAGGCTATATGTCCCTGCTCAACACTGATATGAAACGTGAAAAGAACCATATGGCCACTATGCTGAGAATGGCACGCGACTACGGCCGTTCGAAGGGCTTCAAGGGAACGTTCCTCATCGAGCCCAAGCCTATGGAGCCCACGAAACATCAGTATGACGCCGATACCGAGACCGTAATAGGATTCCTCAAAGCCAACGGCCTCGACAAGGACTTCAAGGTCAATATCGAAGTGAATCACGCAACACTCGCCGGACATACTTTCGAGCACGAGCTGGCCTGTGCGGTTGACGCCGGGATGCTCGGCTCCATCGACGCGAACCGCGGCGACTACCAGAACGGGTGGGATACGGACCAGTTCCCTATCGACAACTACGACCTCGTCCAAGCCATGATGCAGATAATCCGTGCCGGCGGTTTCAAGGACGGTGGAACCAATTTCGACGCCAAGACCCGCCGCAACTCCACCGATCTCGACGATATCCTTATCGCGCACATCAGCGCGATGGATGCGATGGCACGCGCCCTGGAGTGCGCCGCTCACCTGCTTGAGGAATCACCCATCAAAGGAATGGTCACGAAGCGTTACTCATCCTTCGATTCCGGACTCGGAAAGAAGTTCGAGGAAGGAAAGATGACGTTCGAAGAAGTGTATGAATACGGGAAGACCGTCGGCGAGCCTGCCCTGCAGAGCGGCAAGCAGGAACTCTACGAGGCAATCGTCAACATGTACTGCTAGGAATATGAAAAGAAACTGTTCTGAAAAAGGTTCGGGAATGTATCTGTTCTCGATAGTCCTTGTAGCTGTCCTCGGTGGTCTGCTGTTCGGATATGACACCGCTGTGATTTCAGGTGCGGAGAGAGGGCTTCAGGCTTTCTTCATGGGAGCTGAAGATTTCGTCTACACAGACGTCCTCCACGGTCTGACTTCTTCCAGCGCGCTGATAGGATGCATAATAGGAAGCGCAGTTTCCGGACTTTTCGCAGGAAGGCTGGGAAGGAAGAAGAGCCTGTTCATTGCAGGAATCTGCTTCTTCCTTTCCGCTGCAGGTTCGTATTATCCGGAATTTCTCTTCTTCGAGAAGGGTGTACCCAGCGCATCGCTGCTCATCGCTTTCAACCTCTACCGTGTACTCGGAGGCATCGGAGTCGGAATGGCTTCAGCAATATGCCCGATGTACATAGCTGAAATCGCCCCTGCCGGAAAGCGGGGGAAACTCGTCTCCTGGAACCAGTTCGCAATCATCTTCGGCCAGCTCGTCGTCTATTTCGTCAATCTGGTAATTCTCGGCGACCATATCGCTCCGAAGATGGAATCCCTTGCCGAGGGTATGAACCGCATAGTCAATCTTCCGGAACTGACTGCCGACGGCGAATGGAGCGTCACCACCGGATGGCGTCTGATGTTCGGCAGCGAGTGCATCCCCGCCGGACTCTTCACCATACTTATTCTTCTCGTTCCAGAGACGCCGAGATATCTTGCGATGTCCGGACACGATGACAAGGCCCTTGCTGTCCTGTCCAGGATAAACGGTATTTCCAAGGCATCGGAAATCCTCGAAGACATCAAGTCCACGGTTGTCGAGAAGAAGGAGAAGCTCTTCACATACGGATGGATAGTTATCTTTATCGGAATAATGCTCAGTGTCTTCCAGCAAGTCGTCGGAATCAATGCCGTCCTGTACTATGCGCCGAGAATCTTCGACTCTATGGGTATGGGAGACCCGATGTTCCAGACCGTACTGATGGGAATAGTCAACATCACGTTCACGCTCGTCGCAATCTTTACTGTCGAGAAGCTCGGACGCAAACCGCTTCTCATCGCGGGCTCACTGGGTATGGCGCTCGGTGCACTCGGAGTATGCCTTGCTGACGTGATACCTTCCCTTCCCGGGCTTGTCGGGGTAGTCAGCATAATGCTCTACAGTGCTTCGTTCATGTTTTCCTGGGGCCCGATCTGCTGGGTACTGATATCCGAGATATTCCCGAACACAATCCGTGGTGCCGCAATAGCGATTGCCGTCGCTTTCCAGTGGATATTCAACTTTATCGTTTCGAGCACGTTCGTGTCACTCTATAACTGGAGTCCTTCATTCACATACGGACTCTATATGGTGATGTGCCTCCTCGCTGCGATATTCGTCTGGAAGCTGGTGCCTGAAACCAAGAACAAGACACTTGAGGATATGACAAGGCTCTGGAAGTCAAAGTTGCCTTAATAACAGAATTTTCCCTAACTTTGAAAAAAATACAAATCATCAATGAAAAAAATATTTCTCCTTACACTCGTCGCGTTTGTTGCGACAGCCGCCTCTCCCGGAAATGAAAGGGACGCGTTTATCGACAACCTGATGTCGAAGATGACTCTTGAACAGAAAATAGGTCAGCTAAACCTCCTGCCGATGAAAGGCGATGTGGTGACAGGTCCGGACGTGAGTGCCGACATAGCCCAGTTGCTGAAGGACGACCAGCTCGGCGCAGTAATGAACCTGAATGACCCCGACAAGGTATACACCCTGCAGAAATTTGCTGTCGAGGAATCCGGAACGCATATACCCCTTCTCATCGGCTTCGACGTGGTCCACGGATACAAGACAATCTTCCCCGTTCCGGTAGGACTCTCTTGCAGTTGGGACCCGGCTCTGGCGGAGAAAACGGCCAGAATCAGCGCTATGGAGGCTACGAGTTGCGGATGCGCCTGGACTTATGCCCCTATGGTTGATATAGCCCACGATGCCCGCTGGGGACGTATCGCGGAGGGAAGCGGTGAGGACCAGTATCTCGGTTCCGCTTTCGCAAGAGCATACGTGAAAGGCTTTCAGGGAGATCTCAGCGGCAAGGGCGACCAGATGCTCAGCTGTGTGAAACATTATGCCTTGTACGGCGCATCTGACGGAGGTCTTGACTACACAGCCGTCGATATGTCCCGTGCAAGGATGTTCAACTATTATATGGCCCCTTACCAGGCCGCAGTGGAAGAGGGTGTCGCAAGCGTGATGACCTGCTTCAACGAAGTCGAGGGCGTACCTGGTGCAGCGAACGAATTCCTGCTCCAGGATATCCTCAGGGGTAAATGGGGATTCGACGGTTTCGTGGTTTCCGACTATGACGGAGTAAAGGAACTTTGCAAACACGGTCTCGGCACTCCGGAAGAGGTTACCGTCCGTTCGTTCAATGCCGGAAATGATATGGATATGTGCAGTCTGTATTTCGTCGAATATATCGCCGGTGCGGTGAAAGAGGGCAAGATCAAGGAACAGACCGTGAACGATGCCTGCCGCCGTATTCTCGAGGCCAAGTACAAGCTCGGTCTCTTCGAAGACCCTTACCGTTTCTGCCGCACACAGGAGAGCAGGCAGATTCTCGACAGCAAGGAATTTCATACCGCAGCACGTGAAATCGCGACCGAGAGTATGGTGTTGTTGAAGAACGACAACCAGATCCTTCCGCTTAAGAGAAGCACACGCATTGCTCTTGTGGGACCTTATGGGAAGGAAACCAAAAACATTATCGGTACCTGGTATGCTCTGGGATCTTCCGGCCGTCACGTCTCTTTCTATGAAGGGCTCCTCCATAACGGAGCCATCGTGGAATGGGCACAGGGAAGCAATATCTGCTTCGACCCCGCTCTTCAGGAGTTGTGGAGCAACCGCCTGCCAATCCCTCAGGATTCACGCAGCAGTGACGAAATGATCAAGGAGGCTCTGGAAATTGCAAGCCGTTCGGATGTCATCATCGCGGCTGTGGGAGAACCGGCCCAACTTTCCGGAGAGGGTGCCTGCAGGGTTGACCTTACTATCCCTGATGCCCAGAAGGAACTCCTCCGCGCGTTGAAGAGCACGGGCAAGAAAATAGTGCTTGTCGTTTTCTCCGGCAGACCGCTCGAACTCAGCTGGGAGGCGGAGAATATGGACGCCATCCTCTATGCCTGGCATCCCGGCAGCGAGGCCGGCAATGCGCTCTCTGACCTGATCTATGGCAATGTAAACCCGTCGGGGCATCTCACAGCTTCGTTCATGCGTTCCTCAGGACAATATCCGTATTACTACAATCACACCCCGTCAGCCCGTCAGTTCAACGGCAAGCGTGCCAAGTTCAGTTCCAGCTATATGGACTGCGACCCGACTCCGCTCTATCCCTTCGGTTATGGTCTGAGTTATACGACTTTCGAATTCAGCGAGCCTAAGGTCAAGGTACTTGCAGATGCCATTGAGGTGAAATTTGATGTAAAGAACACCGGTTCAATCGGAGGCAAGACCGTCGCCCAGATGTATGTACGCGACCTTTCCGCATCGCAGGCACGTCCTGTATGCGAACTCAAAGGCTTTGAGAAGGCATACATCGAGCCCGGGAAAAAGAAGACTTTCACCTTCTCGCTCACCCGCGATGACCTCTCCTTCTACAACAACAATCTCGACTTCATCTTCGAGCCGGGAGAATTCAAAATCATGTGTGGTCCTGACTGTGAACACACGAAGAGTGTTACCGTAAACTTCGGAGAAAAGCAATAATACCATGAAGGAAAAATTACTCCTCTGCTTGGTGGCACTTCTACTGCCCATCACACTATGCTATTCCAATCCCTCTTCCACGGAAGACGGATATTCCGTCCCCACCGACAAAGACGTTTTGGAAAAGCTTGACAACTGGCAGGATCTCAAATTCGGCGTAATCTTCCACTGGGGGCTCTATTCAGTCCCTGGAATCATAGAATCCTGGGCACTGTGTGGCGAAGACAAGAAGTGGATATATGAAGAAAGAGTAAAGCGCGGGATGACCCTCGAACAGTTCAGGCAGTGGTACTGGGCACTTGACAAGGAATTCAACCCCTGCAGTTTCGACCCCGAAAAGTGGGCTGACATAATGAAGGATGCAGGGATGAAATACTGCCTGTTCACAACCAAGCACCACGACGGGTACTGTATGTTCGACACCAAAACGACCGACTACAAGGTAACGGCAGGGCCTTTCGGGGGGAATCCGAAAAGCAACGTTACAAAAGAGGTCCTCAACGCCTTCCGCGGGAAAGACTTTATGGTCGGAGCTTATTTTTCCAAGATTGACTGGCACTGCCCGTACTACTGGTCACCTCTTTTTGATGCCCCTACCCGCAGATTCAACTATGACAGAAAGGAACATCCGGAAATCTTTGAAAAGTTCGTGGACTTCACCACTGTCCAGCTGGAGGAATTGACCACCGATTACGGCAACATCGATATCATCTGGATTGACGGAGGTTGTTTCAAGGGAACTGAGATCGGCCTTGACAAGATTCTGAGCAAAGCCAGGACCCGCAATCCGGGGATGATATGCGTGGACAGGAGCGCTGGAGGCCAGGAAGAGAACTATATGACACCGGAAGGGAAGATTCCGGAAAAACAGCTCAATATCCCCTGGGAGACCTGCGAGGCGCTCGGCCACTGGAGTTGGCAGCCCGACGCCAGGTTCAAGAGCAAGAATACGGTTATTGCCCGTCTCATCGAGATTGTGGCAAAGGGAGGCAATTATCTTCTTGGCATAGGTCCGACTCCGGAAGGGACCATAGATGACCAGTCGCAGAAAATCCTCGCCGACGTAGGCGTATGGATGAGGAAATACGGCAAAGCCATCTATAACACCAGGACAACCAAAGCATATAACCGCGGACGCGTATGGTTCAATGCCGACAAGAACGACAAGACGCTGTACGCCCTTTATGCCTACAAGGATGGTGACGGCGTTTTGCCGGAGAAACTGCAATGGGCCGGGAATATCCCTTCAGGCAAGATGACTCTGGTTTCCACCGGTCAGACTGTGAAATACAAAGTGTCGGACAATATCGTTACGGTGACTCTCCCAAAGGGATTGCCAGCCGAGTCCTTCGCTCTTGAATTCGTAAAGAAATAAGGAATCAGTTTTCCTTCTGGCAACGTACCGGATAGGCGCCGGCCATCTTGTCGCTATAGTCAAAAGCCCACTTGGTGCCGGAGCCGTTGTACCAGCCACGTATGATGGAGGCCCTCCATTTCGAAGATGTCTGGTTGGCATTCGACCAATAGCAATAGCCTGACTTGTTGGCATCCGCCGTGGCATTGTTCCAACCGCTGTCGGCCCACAGGTTGCCGTGATAGAGCCAGTAGTCATAAGTGCCGTCAACTTTCTTTATTGCGAAGGCACTCATATCCGTGAACGGGCAAGTCATCTCGAGATGTTTCACGGAAGCATCGTTCTGTACGGCGTAACGCTTGTCGGAAGTGGTGAACTTTATTTCGGCGAGGTGTTTCCTCTCGCTGATACGGCACAGCGCATCATAATCCGGCACCCTGTATCCTTCCGGACAAGGATCGTAGATTGTCTTATGCCCACGCAGGTTGCGGTTCTCGCTCGTTGTTTTGTTCTCTGCACCCCAGAGGTCCTTGCGCTGCATATTGTCCGTCCCGTTTCCGTACCAGTAACCGGGACCGGAAGGGATGTCCTGCATATTGACGTTCGGATGTCCTATTGCATATTGTAAATCGTGGCCTGCACCCACCTCCGTAATGTAATGTGACGGCACCTGGTTCTTCCACGGGAACGGGTCCTTGCGGCCCCAGGTGAAATAGGCGGCGCCTTCACCGGCAGATCCTGCCTTCAGTGCGGCGGCGATGCCTTTCCTGGCTCCGAGAGCCCTGTCCATAAAGGCGCAGTCGTCCATTCCGTCATAGCTGACACTGCCTACAGAATCTCCGGACTCGTATTTCCATATCATGAAGCTCCACAGCACATTGTAGTCCTCGTCATAGATTGCCACGACGCCGAACGATGCCGTGTTGCCGGAGAGACAGTTCACGGTGATTCTGTAATCCTCAGGAATGAGGCGGGTAGGCTTTGGTTCATAAGAGTAGACTCCGTCGGGCATCTGGAGGAGCTTCACATTCTTGAGATTGCTCTCGAGCATTATACCGTAGTACTTCGGCGCTTTTGCCTTGAGTACATCTCCGCGGGCCTTTACGTCGAAGGTCACTGACTTGCCGCTCTCGACGAGGAAAGTGTTCTGCGCTCCGTAGCATACTTCGTTCAGGAAGTCACGCCTGTCAACAGGTTCATACCAGTCGGGACACAGATCGCGGCCTACATTGTCGAAGGCAATGGTCTTGATAACTCCGGTGGAAAGGATTCCTGGATTGTCCATCTTTACAAGAACCGTGGCGATATTCCCGTCCTGGCTGATAAAGCAAAGGTCTGCATATAGATCGGCGGCGCTGTAGTCTCCCGGGAAAACAGTGAGATAAAGTTCTTCCGGAGCCGCCTGCGCGGAGAAGTCGGTTTCAGTCACACTTACCTTCGCACCGTAGAATGTTTTCCCCTCAACCGGACGTATCTCCCGTTTGTCCGTATCAAAGACAAAATCGCCGGACATTGGAATCGAAGCTGCAACATCACGGACATATGCCGAGTGGAGACGGTAGCCGGTGAATTCGGTCGAATTTACGCGGATACGGAGATATGCCATCGCGCTCTTGAGAGTGAAATCTATCTTCTTCTCCCCGGGATGGACGGTGGCGTAATCATAAGAGAAGCCGTTCTTGCCGACCTGCCTGTCGTTAAGCCTGTCTTGAAGCTGCCCGTTTTCCAGAGTTGAATGGATGCAGTGATCATCCAGGTCTATATCTGTTTTCTCATCATACGGATAATAGACCAGAAATACCTCATCCTCCTGCCGTGGCATTGCAACGCTTCCTTCTATATCTCCACCCCAATTCGGTATGATAAGTGTCTCCGGAATGAATATTCCACTTGCAGAGCCTGCAGAACTGTCCATAAGTGTCGCCCGCACATTGATGTTGCCGGTTTCCTTCAGGTCATATGAGAAAATCCCGACCTCGTCACCCCTGCTCCACAGCATCTGGTATCCGCCATCCTCAAGTTCCTTAAAGCCCGTACGGGTTTGTTCCCCCATACGGCCCTGCAGAACATAGCAGTTCTCCGACTCCCGGGAGTCAACGTCTGTAACCGGCCCGTCGTACCTGGCACAGGCAGAAATGACTAATGCGAAGAATATCAAAGTCCGTTTCATTCCGTCAGTTCTTTGGAGTTATGGTTGTGGTCAGTGTGACACTCTTTCCGGCAGGGATCGTCGCACTGAAACCGACAATATTGTTCGTCAGGCTCGTATCCCATTCTCTCTGGGTCCAATTCGAAGGTCTACTCCTTCCGAAATCCTTTAGGACAGGAGTGACATTCTGGTTGTTGGAAGCAGTGGTGAGACCCATCGACTTACCGCCCTGGGTGAGTACGATTTCACTGCTGCCCACAGACACACTCGCCGGAGTGTTCATACGCCATTGGATATCCGCTGCGCGATATGACAGGGCGGTAAGTTCATCCGTAACCACAAGGGTGACCCCGTCGATAAGTTTAACTGTTCTTATGGCGGACTTCAGACCGTCACTGACTGCGGCCGTCATATTGATTCTGCCTCCAAGTTCATCCGGGGAGGTATATGTTGTCACGATCGTTACTTTCGAACCGCTGCTGCCCACAAGATGGTCCGAGGGGTGTATCTTGCCGGTGCCGGGAGCGTTCATTACACTTAACGTGCTGTGGGACAAGTTGTTTATCTTGAAAACGTCCCAGCGCAGTGACGACTGTTTCAGATTCCACAAATCGCCTCCCACCTTTGCAAGGAGAGGTTCCATCTCCGTATAGTCGGGACGCACATAGTCATCGCTCCAGCGGTATCCCAGAGCGTCATATACAAAACTGCCGGCATCCAGATGACCGTGGCTGGTACTTGCATAGCCACCGGCCAACCCTAGGTAGGCATCATCGGAATCAAAAGTCCACTTTGTGTGCACCATCACCACAGGCTTGTTCCCGTTTCCACTCCATATCTGTCCTGAAGGCTTGACTGAAGCAATGGCGTCGAGATTGTCGATGTCTTTGGCAAGGATGGGAAGAAGCGGCAGCGTCCTTATCTGGGAGCCGGGATAGAATCCAGTCCTGAGCAGGCGCATCTCGTTGAAAAGAAGCGAAGGATCGTTGCGGTATGAGGCAAACCACCACATAGCATAATTGGATCTTTCCGTTGCCGTGCCTCCGTCAGCATAAGGGAAGCATTTCCCGCAAGAACCGGCCATAAAAAGCATATAATCAGCGGTCTTGGAGAATCCTTCGACCTTGTCCAGGCCGAACATTTTTCCGAATGCTGTCTGGAGCATCTTCAGAATCATCACCTGGAAACCTGTCCCGTAGCCCCAATAGTCATAGCCCTCGGAATAGTTTCCGTCAGGACCGTAAATTCCCTCCATAGCATATTTGTTGTTGGCCAGGAGTTCGCTTATGGACTGGCCGCAGATATTCTTGTCCTTTTCGTAGAGGGCGAGGGCCGCGGCAAGGATACCGCAGTAGCAAACCTGGTTCCAGTTGCCTATCGTCTTTTTGAAGGTCTTATTTTCCTCATCAAGGCAGTATTCGACCAGTTTGCGGTGAATGAGAGTTCTCTCTTCAAGGGATAGGGAGTAGTATAGCCAGTCGTAGGCGACGGCCACTCCAAGCGCCATCTCTCCCACGTCAAGCCAGTGTGCGGGATGCCAGTCATTGAATGCGCAGACCGTCGCAAGGTCTTCCCTGGCTTTGTCAAGATATTTCGGACGTCCTGTTATCTTGAAGGCATATGAACAGGCAAAAAGGTGTTTCAATGCCTCCCGTGACTGCTCGAGTATGCTCTTGCCTTCGAATTTGTATTCAATAGGCGGAGCGGACAGACAGTCGTCGGCCAGGTCGAGGACCATCTTGTTGATCTTGTAAAGTTCTTTGTTCTCGAAACGCTCGCCCGTTACCTTCCATTTGAGCTTTTCAAAGCCGTCCGCAGTCAGGAAAAGTCGCGGATGCTTGAGCTGTTTTAGGAGAGAGCAGTCGAGATTTCCCGAGACATAATCCGCCGCAGGGTCATCCGTCTCTTCGACAAACGGCGCGGTTTCACCTTCCTCGAGAAGTATCTGGGCTGACTCCACCGTCATCTTGTTGACATTGATGCTCAGGCTGACGATGGATCTGACTCCCGGGTATATGGCCACTCCCATCGATTCAGGGATGGAAGCGTTGAAAGTCTGCCCGCCGAAGGTGCAGGAGATGGTCATCGGATAGCGTCCGGTTGGCGACTGTCCGTATGGGACGAGAAGGCATTCTGTCCTGATGACACCATCCTTGAGAGGCAGACTGATTTTCGCCGAAAGGGCATTGTCTTCTGTCATCGGGCTGGCGCCAGAAACTTCTCCCGTTAGAAGATCTGCCGTTCCTGAAAGGGCGGCGCCTTCGCTGGAAATGGTCAGAGAGGTCATTTCCGTGCCTTCGGCATATTGTGACGAGACGTTGAACACCAGATCGACCAGCGAAAGGAAGTGGTTCATCGACAAGCTGATGGATGGATTGGTCCTGTTGACGTTTCCAACCGGATCCGCCCACATCAAGTCATCCCCGTCTATGGATGAACGAACATCTATTTTTTCGGTATTTACATCTTCCTTCCAGGGATAGTATGCATATACCGTGACAGTTTCGTCTGTCAGTGTTATTCCGTTCTCACTTATCCATTGCGCCTGCCCTGCCTTGCACGTGAATCTGACGTTCCTGTTGGTCCAGCCGGATTTTTCGGAATATGTGAATACTCCTATCGAATTGTCCCTGTCTGTCGGGAATGAAGTGCCACGTACGGCGTCCCTGACAGGCGCTGTGGATACGTATTCTATTTTCAGGCAATCCTGCGCGGTCTGCCCGGCTTCTGTCAATTTATCTGTACAAGAAACCAGCACTGACGGCATCACCGTCAGTGCCAGTAGGATTGCTCTGAAAATTCTTTTCATAAAGATTAGTACATCAATGCGCCAGTATCTGCACCGGCACCCCAATCATTGACCTGAGGAGCGCTGGCAAGGGATGAAGCCTTAGTGGCGTCATCGTAGAGGAGAACGATATCCTTGATTCTACAAGGATTTGCTCCATTAGTCATTTGAATACGATACTTCTCCCCTGCTGCAAAAGAACCCTCCCATTTCTTATACTGTCCGAAATTGACTATCCATTTGCTATCTTTTTCACGGAATGTACCTTTCCAAACATCCGCATTGGCAACATCGGCAACAAAACTTCCGTCTGCTGCGAGATACTTACCGTCAGAAGCGCGTACAATGCACGGTTGGCCGTCATCATCACCTGTTGAACTTACTCTGAGGAATATTGTATTCAGCACCTTGCCTTCAATGGCGGGAATTTCAATGTAGGAACCTAGACCCTTAACCTCAAAACCTACATCATAACGGCCGGCTGAACCTCCTGACACCAGGTTGATATCAAACTTGACCTCTTGCCCGGAACCGTCCTGAAGTTTGAAGTTACGTATATTGGAAGCTCCGGCTGTGAATGTATTGGACGTATTGGTGAAAGGAAGGTCAAGCCTCAGGAAAGGTACATCCATAAAATGAAGGGTGACACCATAATGCCAGTCAAGTTTGGATACGTCGAAAGTTCCCATATTCTTGATATGGTTCCTCCCAATGGTAAGCGCTTTGGAGGAACTGAGGTATGCAACGTTCCCTTTGCTGTCGATGAACTTGAACGTAAGTCCTTTGGAGAAGGTCGTAGGGGCAAGTGCAGCTGCATATTCACCGTCCGTATAAGTAGCCGGCTCCTTGGGTACCAGATACAAGTCGTATGCCACCTTCTGTGCTCCGGAGGCCAGGAAGGGGCTTGCGTTAAATACAGGTTTCGGATTCTTGGGATCCGTAAAATCAATGTCGCAGAAACCGGCAATCTGCTCGCTGTTGTTGCCGAAGACCTCGATGTTGGTGATAGGATGCTCGTCCGAACAATTCTTGAAGGAGAATCTGATGGCAGCGAGAGGATTGTACATATTAAGTTTTTCGGTTTCAATCTTGCTGGCATCGGAAATTATGCCTATTCTAAGGGCTGCCCTTCCATCCATAAAGTTCTTCTTGAACCCAGTCTTGTACGGAATCTCTACGGAAGTGATTTTATTGCCGGAAACATTTGTCTTATAATTGTTGCTTTTTGCTGTATAAGTATTTGATTGCTGCGGACACAAAAATACGACACGCCCGGTGGCATCAGGGCATATTGTCCCCGTAAGAGTCGCCTTATTGTTGTCTTTGTTCGATGCCTTAAATTCATGACCACCGTCTTTATCAGCCTTGCTGTCAAAGGCTCCGACCGTTTCATTGTTCACCCATTTGAATTTATACAGTCCATTTACATAGGAAAACCAAGCCTTTGATTCATCGGGATCAGTAACGTCATCCACGGATTCCACGTCAATAGTCACTTGGCGAAGGTCACCAGGAACCGAAGCAGAGAAATTTGCTTCTTTTGCACAGGAGCAGAGAACGGCAACAGCTGCCGAAATGAATATTATCTTTTTCATAATTTTCTAAATTTTAAGCAATTATTCGAAATAAGGCTCTGAATCATCAATAAAATGGTCTTCAGCCGATGCAACCAGACAGCTGGAAGCGAGTTGTAACCCGAGGAATTCCGTCCAAGGGCTTTCATAGATTAATTTTTTTTCTGTCATAATGTAAAAAATTTATATGGTTAATAATATTCTGCAAACAATTCAACAGTCTTCAGGTTGATGGCCGTGGCGCGGGTCTGGTTGATCTTTATGACGGCCCTGTCATAGGTGACTATGCCGCTGAGCTCTCCGTTGATGTCAGAGAACTGGGCATAGATCGCACCCGCACAGCCCTTCTTCACCTCGTCCCTGAGATTTCTGACGAAATACTCGTAATCGTTCGTAACCTGCTCCGGCGGTTTGGGGTTGTTCCAGTCCATTCCCACATTCCTCCAGGTGTGGCCCTTGATGGGTGAGGCCTTGCCTCCGAATTCACCGATCACGTTCACAAGATCCCTGTCAGCGAAGGTCTGCCAGCCTTCCGGATAATGGTGAACATCGAGGATATCTCCGAGTTCGCCCTTCACGAAATTGCCTCCGGAAGCACCGTTGATGAGTCTTGTCGGATCCAGCGAACGCACATACTCCACAACCTTGCCGGTATCGAACTGCCCCATCGCCTCATTGAAAGGCACCCACACGGCTATACATTGGAATTTTGAAAGCTGGGCAACGATTTCAGTGAGTTCTCTCCTGAAATTCTCCTTCACCGCCTCGCTTGCGGGATAAAGAGTCCCTTCACCGTACGTGACCTGTTTCTTGGGCCATTTGTTCACTTTATTGTGGCGGGCGAAATTCGGAATGTCCTGCCAGACCATTATTCCGAGACGGTCGCAATGGTAGTACCATCGCGCAGGCTCGACTTTCAGATGCTTGCGTATCACATTGAAGGAATACTCCTTGGTAACCTCCACGTCAAAAAGGAGAGCCTCTTCGCTGGGAGCCGTATAAAGTCCGTCGGGCCACCAGCCCTGATCCAGAACGCCAAGATGGAAAAGCGGCCTGTTGTTGAGGGTGAACCTTTTCCATCCATCCTCCCCTGTCATCACCGAAATCTTGCGCATCGCGGTATAGGCCTCGACCTTGTCGGTTTCCTCTCCGTCTTTGAGGGCCGTGATTCTGATTCCGTAGAGGTACGGTGTGTCCGGAGACCATAATTTCGGGCTTTTGAGGGTGAACTCCGCAGTTTCACCGGCATTGATGACCTTTGTGTCAATCACTTTTGTGCCAGGTTTTTCCGTAGAATAATTTATGGCCGGCTTCAGCAGCTCCACCTTCACACTTGCCTGCCCCTGTACTTCGGGATGCACGCAAAGGAGTTTTTTGTCTATATCGGAGCTGACTTCATAGTCCTCGATATAAGCCTTCGAACTGACCGCCTCCATCCATACGGACTGCCATATTCCGGAGCAGCGGCCGAAGTGATACATATTCTCCGCCTGCATACTCTGCTTGCCTACCATTCCGAAATCATTTTCAGTCTGATCTATCACCTTGACTGTCAGTTCCTGCACTCCGTCTGCTTTCAGCGCCGGAGTTACGTCGAAACTGAATGCGGTGTAGCCGCCCTTGTGGTTTCCTATCAAAGTGCCGTTAAGCCATACGGTGCAGTCCCAGTCCACGGCATCGAAATGCAACAGGACGTTTTTCCCTTTCCATTCCGCAGGTACAGAGAACTTTCTCCTGTACCACAGGGACTCGTAAGGTTCCAGTTCGCGTCCCACTCCGCTCAGAGGGGCTTCGATAACAAAGGGGACAAGTATCTCTCCCTCAGGCTGGTCCATCGCCTGAGCCTCTATGTCAGAGACGGCATAACTCCATAGACCGTTCAGGCTCTTCCAGGAAGAACGGAACATCTGCGGTCTGGGATATTCGGGATGAACGTTTTCGGGGGTGACATTCTTCGCCCATTCGGTGTACAGGGCACCGGGGACGCGATCCCACCCGAAAGCGGAAAGGGCGATGCCAAGACACAAAGCCGATATGCAGATTCTTTTCATCATTTCCAGTAAAAATCGTTTTGGTCCTTTTCGAAACTTATGCTTGTGTTGTATGTGAACTCATCCTTGGGGAATGCGCACAGCAGGCTTTTGCGGAGTTCCTGCACGTCCGTAGTAATCTGGAAGTCATTCCGCCCGAAAAATTTCACACAGTAGGACTCGTTCTTTTCTTCCAGGCCTCTCCAGTAATCGTAGGCCATCTGCTGTTCCCTACGCCTGAAGAAGAAGTTCTTCGGGATGACAATGTTGTTCCTGAGCCAGGTGGCACCCATTCTGTGAGTGTCATAGAACTCGTGTCCTTCGCCGAGCATTTCGAACATTCTCTCCCAGAAGATTCCGCTTATGAGAGCCTCGTGGGAGTCGAAGGGGATCCCCGCTTCGGCCATGGCTTCAGTATTCCACTCAGGAGTGAATTCTGCCGCGGTGAAACGGTTCGCCTCCCAGGCAGGATAATATTTCTCAGGAGTGCCGTCGGGGACACTGCGGCGGGCTCTTGCGTGGATGGCCTCCACACGGTCAAAAGCCTTCTGCCACATCTGATCGCCCGGTGCCGCACTGAGGTTTGCGGCTGCTTCCGCTGAATTCAGGTACATTTCAGCCAGACGCATCACATAGAAGTCCGCGTTGCCGGATGTTACGTCATAAGCGGGGTCCAGATACTTCTTGAAGTAGAGGTCGTGCACACCGCTGCAGTCCCAGCACCATTTCTCTGCTGGATACAGGTCGATTGTCACCTTGGTGTTGAGGTTATAATATTTCGTATGCCAGATGGTCTGGTCCAGGCGCGGATCCTCCACGGTTACGAACACCTCATTGTCCACCTGCTGCGTTCCGAGGGTGCCGCCCTGTATCATACCCCACTGCTGGAACATCCACCTGTCCGGGCGCCAGCGTCCGTACTGCCTGTTAGCAGTACTATAGTTGCTGGTTCCTTCGGGGAATTCCGGCATAGTCCTGATGCAACAGAAATTACCGGTGGAGGTTGAATTGGTGTTTGTCATCGCCAATATCCTTTCCTTGGAGGAATACACCGCCGGATTGCCCCAGTCGAAAAGATCGGTGTATTTGTACGCCAGCGCATAAGGGCCGTTCTCTATCACATCATCGGCATAGTCCATAGCCAGCGTGAATGCATCTTCGGCAGTCTGAACATAGCATTTGGCCCAGTCCGGTGTACGCTTGGACGTATTCCAGTAGTTGTCGTCAGGATGAGCCATAAGGGTACCTATGTAGAGATACACCTCGGAGAGGAAGGCCTTGGCGGCCCACCTGCAGGGCCTTCCGCAGAACGCTCCGCTTACCTGGTTCACTCTATCTATTTCCCTCATTCCTTCCCAGGCGATGTTCAAATCGTCGATGACCTGCTTGTAAATCTCCTCGAACGGGGTGCGTCCGATACTGGCTTCTTCCAGCGAGGATACAGGCTCGAGGTAAAGCGGAACGCTTCCCCACTGGCGCACGAGGTAATAATAGCAGAGGCCTCGCACGAAATGCGCTTCGGCGGCTATCTCGTTCTTGAAACCCTCATCCACGGGGCTGTCCGGCAGATTCTTCAGAAGTGTATTTGCATACGATATGGCTGAATAGAAGCCCTTGAACTCCGTATAGGCCGTCGAATTGGTCGAGTACTGGGTAAGGTGTTCCCTCATACTGGCCGTCAGCTCGCTTGCATCTGTCAAGGCAAAGGAACTTGCCTGCCAGGTGGTCAAGCCTGAGGCCGGATGGAGATATTCGTTCATCTCTCCCGTAATCATCTGCCCTCCGAGCATACCTCTGTAGCAGCCGAAGATACAGGCTTCGAGGGATTCCTCCGTCTTGTACACATCTCCCTGCGACACCATCGATTTCGGATCTTCCTTAAGGGTGCAGGCGGTCAGTGCGGACAGAACGCATAGTGTAATTATCTTGTGTATTTCCATATCCTTAGAATGTGAAGTTCAACCTGAAATTAAATGCGCGGGCGCCGGGATATGAACCCATATCGGCTCCCATACGGTAAACGGAACCGAAACTGTTCACGTCCGGATCCCAACCGGAATATTTTGTCCAGAAATATAGGTTCTGCGCATTGACGGCAATGTTGAGAGCCTTTACGACTTTCGTGTTCTTGAGAGGAACGTCAAATGCAAGCGACACGTTTGCAAGCCTGAGATAAGAGCCGTCCTCAACATAGCGGTTTGTGATGCTGCCGTAGTCAATCTGCTCCATCTTACCGAGCCCGGGATATTCGGTTTTCTTGTTTTCCGGAGTCCAGGCATTGTAATAGCAATCGCGCGTAATGTTGGAAGTAACGGTCCTCACGTCCGTATCGCACACCTTGTTCACATTGTAGATGTCGTTGCCGTATGAGCCGTTGAAGTTGAGACCGAGGGTGAATTTCCAGATGGAGAAAGTAGCTCCGAAACCGAAGGTGAAGTCAGGATTCGGATCTCCGATGATGACTCGGTCGGTGTCGGAGATGTATCCGTCACCGTTCACGTCGACATAGTTCAGGTATCCAGGCTCGCGGGGTGCGGCACCGGCACCTATGGGCGTTCCTTGCTCACCTTCCTGAATGACTCCGGTGGATATCAACCCATAGAATACACCCATAGGGTAGCCCTCGATGAACATATTCAGAGGATAATTCGCATAGGATGATGTTCCTATCTTGCTTCCGGCGAAATAATTGGCGTGAATCTTATTGTTCTCACCAACCCATATGTCCTCTCCTTCACTGGAGGAACCGATGCTGATGACCCTGTTGCGGTTCACGGAAATGTTTCCCTCGAGATTGAATTCAAACAGGCGTGTCTTTACAGGGGTTGTCTCCAAGGAGAACTCCAAGCCCTTGTTCTCGATGTTTCCGAGATTGACGAACATACTTGTGAAACCTGATGCATAGGGGATTTTCTTGCTTTGCAGCAAATCTTTAGTATACTTGTAGTACGCATCGATTGTAATGGCAAGACGTCCCTTGAACAGGCCGAGGTCAAGTCCGACGTTGGTCTGCTCGGAAGTTTCCCATTTCAAATTCGGGTTCGATATGTTGGAAGGGAATATGCCTACACGGTTCTGGGCTTCATTCAAAGGATCGTGGTCCGGATAACGGGTGTCGGAGTAGGTCTGCATCGTCTGATAGTTGCTGATGGACTGGTTGCCGACCTGCCCCCATCCCACACGGAGTTTCAACAGGCTGATCTGAGGTACGTTCTTCATCCATCTTTCCTCGCTCATTCTCCAGGCAAACGCGAAGGAGGGGAAGAATGCCCACTTGTTGGAGCCGTAGAATTTGCTCGAGCCGTCCGTTCTGAAAGTAGAGGTCAGCACATAACGGTCGTGATAGTTGTAGATTGCCCTGAGGTAGAATGAGAGCTGGGTACAGTTGGTCTGCACATTCTTGAAACTTGAATATGGAGCGGAATTGATGCTCTCGATGAGAGACTTGTACTGTTCGATATTCCATCCCTGGACTGTCTCGGTGTAGGAGCCGTTGGAAACGTATTCGACACCGGCATTTCCGGAAATCGTGTGGAAACGCTTGAATGACTTGTTGAACGAGAAAGTGTTGTTCCAGTTGTAGTACAGATAGTTGATCTTTCCCTTTGCACCTATCGAACCTTCAGTGTTGCTGTTGATTCGCGAGGACTTGAACATAATCTGGTTGGTTCCCCTGAAGTCTGCGCCGAGTGTACTCTTGAACGTAAGCCATCCGGTAATCTTGTACTCGGCGAAAACGCTAGGAGTCACCCTCACTTCGATCTTGGTGTTCTGATAGTCCTCCAGCCATTTATCCGGACCGGAAAGATAATAGGTCGCAGTAGTTTCGTCATCTTCTTCGATTCCGGGAAGTTGCATATAAGGCTTTGTGAATATCATACTGCGCATAAGGGAGGATGCTCCGGTAAGAGTACCCGCAGACGCTCCCTGGGTCATCTGTGAATCGAGATAGGATACACCTGTCTTCATACCGATGCGGAATTTCTGTGCATCGTCCAGAGGACGGTCGAGATTGAGTCGGATCGTGAAATTCTGGAATCCTGTTTTCTTGACGATACCCTGGGTATTATTGTATCCGAGGGAGAACCAATAGTTCGATCTGTTCGGTCTGCCGCTTACGGACAAGTACACGTTTTCGCTTACAGCGGTACGTGTGACATAGTCCTGCCAGTCCATAGGCTGCACTTTCAGACTGGTTTTGGTTTCCGGATCGTTATAGATGGATTTCAGGTACTCCGGCTGCACAATGCTTACAAAATCGACATATTCGTTAAAATCAAGCATACCCATCTTCTTGTACCTGTTGCTGATATCGGTACCCACTGTCAGCTTCACCGTCGGCTTGTCCTTGATGGCGTTCTTGGTGGTGATGAGAACCACACCGTTCGAACCCTGCGAACCGTAAATTGCCGTGGCGGAGGCATCCTTGAGGATTTCAATGCTCGCGATATCCTGCGGATTGATACCCATAAGACCGCTGGAAGAGTTGTTCAATCCGGTACTTTCTATGCCCTGAGTCATCACATTGTCGCTTTGCGATGAATTTATCAGGATACCGTCGACCACATATAGAGGCTCGGTGGAACCGTTGAACGTTGACATACCTCGGATTCTCACCGATACACCTCCGTCAGGTGCCGCCGAATTGGTGATAACCTGTACGCCGGCAGCTTTTCCCTGAAGCATTCTGTCAACGGAAGACGATTGCGAGGCCTGATTTTCATCCACCTTCACTGAAGTTACGGAGCCGGTAAGGTCACTCCTTCTCATTGATCCGTAACCGACCACGACAGACTGGTCGAGCTGAAGGAAGTCCTGCTCCATAACGAAGTTGATGACAGCAGTTTTCTTCACTTCCTGTTTGATGGTTGCATAGCCTATGCACGAAACCGAAACCACAGGATTCTTTATGCTTGAAGGGAACGTCAGTTTATATTTACCGTCATTGTCCGTGGTGACGCCATAGGATATGCTCCCGTCTACCATGACAACAGCCCCTATGATAGGTTCTTTCTCGGAAGACGTGACTTTGCCCTGTATGGTGATATCCTGGGCGTTCGCCAAAAGAGGAAGCATTAACGCGGCAACAATGGAACTAAGTATTTTCATCCAGATTATATGTTTTTCTCTCATGATTCCTAGAATTTAAGACTAATGCCTAGCAGAAAGGTCCTTGTCATAGGGTAAGAACCGTAATCTACACCTTGTGTGGAAACGTTCCTGCCGAAGCAGTTCGCATCAGGATTCCAGCCGTCGTACTTTGATATGCAGAAAAGATTGCGCGCGGAGGCGACAATCTGCAAATCCCTTATTTTCTTTGCCTTCACAGGTATGCTATAGCCGACGCTGAGTTTGGAAAGCCTGAAAAAATCAGCCGCCTTGGCATAGGAGGATGACAGGACGTTCTTGCGGTCCGCGAGAAGACTGTTCAAATCTGCGATATAATGTCCCTGGGCCGCATCGAAAAGGATTTCAGCCTTGAGATTCTTCCATTCGAAAGTCGAGGACAAACCTTCCATGAATGCAGGCTGGGCATTCCCCAGAATCTGACGGTCACGCAGATCGATCACTCCGTCACCGGTCACGTCCTTGTAGGAACCGTCGGGATTTTCAAGATAACCGTAGAGCGCCCCTACCTGATTTCCCAGTGCGTTGACATTCACATACATATCGTTTCCTATCTTCTTGCCCGTCCTTTCTGATTCATCCATTGAGGTAATCTGGCAGGAATTGTAGGAGAAATTGGCTTCGACCTTCCATCGTATATCCTTGCTGCGGATTATCATACCATTAAGGCTCAGCTCCACGCCCCTGTTGCCAATCGTGCCGACGGTGGAATAGAGGATGGTCGGGTCCGTGTATTCCCACAGACCTTTGTACTTCTTTCCGCAGAATGAGGTGCTGAAGCTGTCAGAAGAGTGTTTGTCGTAGAATTCAAGATTGAAGCCGAGTCTGTTCTTCAGGAACGACATCTCCAGGGCTACGTTGCATTCGCGGGTAACCAGACGGTTGAATCCCTTATAGAAAGGCTCTGTGCCTGGTTCGGCCACGGCGTAGGCCGTTGAAGTGTATTCCTGGAAAAGTTGGTATGGGATTATCTCCTCATTGGCTGCCTTTCCGTAACCTGCGCTGATCTTGAAGGAAGATATCGCGCCAATCTGCGGGAGAGCTATTTTCTTCAGGTCCACGAAGAGATTGCCGGAGGGATAGAATTCGACTTTCGAACGGTCATAACCGGGAGTATATGCGGCCCTGAGGCTCATATCCAGGCCGAACATCTTCTTGTGGTCATAACTCAGGAACGCATAACCGGAAAGATTGTTGTACAGGCAGTCGAAAGTATGAATGTTTGCCTTGCTTCCCATCAGCGAAAGTCCTTCCGCCCTGAGGCTGTGAGTGAAGAAGTCCGTTCCGTTCATAGTGTTGAAGCGATTGACCTTTCCGTTCACGTCAAAGGCCAGGTCCGCCTTGAAGTGCTCCTTGACATCCCAGACGTTCTCGAACTCGAGAGTCGCCGTACCGTTATAACGGAGAAGACCCTGACTCAGGATTGATGCGGCACCGTTCTGCTCTTTTCCGAATGAAGTTCCGTTTCCATACCATATCTTGCGGGTGTTGTTGCGGTAGTCCGCTCCGCAGTCGATCTTAAGTCTGAGATACGGAGTGAAATTGAGGTGCAGGAACATAGTGTTGAGTGCCCTCTTCTCTTCGTTCTTGTCATCGTAATCGTATCTCCAGCCATCCACCGAGTTGTCGGGGAAGAGGTAAGGCGTACGCGCAAGCAGCATCAGACTCGGTTTCCCGAAATAGCTGGGGCCGGTCGTGCTGTTCATGTTACCTATTGACAACTGGGCGTGTATTCCGCACCAGACGACGTTATTGGCGCGCGTTTCGAAACCGAGGTTCGCACCTCCATAGGAGTAACTCTGATTCTGGACAGGTCCCATCTCGCCTTTCCACCACGCACTCAATCTCCACGCCGACTTGTTCTTCGATCCACTCGCGGCAATCTGATGGTTGGTTGCGAGCCCTGGACGGAAAATGTCTGAAATCTTGGATGCAATGTCAGTGCTGAAATTTCCGTGATATTCTATGTTCACAGGCCTGTCAGCGGACATCTTCGTCTTGACCACTATCACTCCGTTCGCGGCATCGGGGCCATAAACAGAGGCGGCGGAAATGTCCTTGATGACGTCAATGCTCTCTATTTCGTATGGATTGAGGAATGCGAGGGTATTGAGCGTAGAGGAGTAGCTCTGCTCTCCGAACTGGAAAAAAGCGTCGGCATTCTGGTTGGCATCGGCCGTAATGCGTATGCCGTCCACTATCCATAGAGGTTGTGAAGCGGTACGGAAGCTGTTCACGCCTCTGATATTCACACTATAGTCTCCGTTTATGCTTCCGTCCATTGCGCTGACCCGTACTCCGG
This sequence comes from Bacteroidales bacterium, assembly GCA_024401795.1. Classification (GTDB taxonomy): domain Bacteria; phylum Bacteroidota; class Bacteroidia; order Bacteroidales; family UBA932; genus Cryptobacteroides. The sequence continues at coordinate 26,663 of JAKSKJ010000003.1, forward strand.
AAACAAGGCCCTGTATCATCTGGGCAGTATTGTTCACAGAACCTTTGGAAAGTTCCAGAGAGTCTCTCACCTGTTGTGCTCCAAGGGAGGTACAAAGCAGGATTGTGATGCAGATTATGCTGATTCTTCTATTCATATATCAAAACAAGTTCTTTTATGTTGCTGCAGCATGCCTTCAATTCGAATGAAATTCTGTAGGAAGTGTTTTCCCTGCTGTTAATGAATTCGTGGACGAACTGCAATTCGTGTTCTTTTCTGGCAGTTCCGGTTTTCGGATATTTCCAGCCTGCAGTGAATCCTTCGACAGGCTTGAGTTTCCCGTCTTCGTCCAGAACATCGGTCTCTCTTATCCAGACAGTGTTGGAACCCTTTCCGTAATTAGGCTCAAGTATGAGCTTCTTCAGGGTCATACCCTCTATTGCCGGGGTCTCGATATAGTCGTAGATTCCGAAATCGGCTTTTGTGCAGAAGCCCACCTGGAAACCGTTGCCGTTATACCAGACACCACCTCCGCCTTGGCCCGCCGTATCGAAGGGGTGCGCCAGCACTGACATCACATAACCGCCTTTTACGGTGTAGGTCTGCGGGCCGTAGAAGTTTCCGTTGAAACGGTAGAATCTCTCATCGTCCAGAGCTGCGGTATAGCTTTTACATCTGTTTTCCCAACTCGGATCTTCGAAAGGCCAGGTCTCCTTGCTGTTTTCATTGTAGTGCTGTTTGTAATAGCCGTCAGACATTCCCGCCTTTTCGGGAACGATGTCCAGGAAATCCAGATGTATGCATCCCTTTTGGGTAATCGTCAACTCATCGTGGTCTTCACCATCTGTTATGGTGGCTTTGATCTTGACTTTCTTGCTCAAACCGGGATCCCAGCCGTGCTCTGCTATGTAGGCCAGCCTCAGACCCTCCGCAGGACTTCCTTCCATTCGGGTTTCCCAGTTTTTGGGGTTGTCCGTGCTTGCAAGGTAGGAGTCCAGGGAAACCACTTTTCCACCCTTGAATCCTTCCTCTTCCAGGCTAATTTTCCACTCTACGTTCGTTGTGATGGTGAACGGCAGGTAGGCGTCTTCAGGCGCTGCGGTATAATCATCCTGATTTATCACTATGAACGGCTCTCCATTGCGTTGGATGATGGTATACTCGAATGTTTTGCCTATGTTTTCCGGCTTGATTTTTACAACGGCTTTCCTGGTGTTCACCAAATCGAAGTTATAGCCGAAGCACACGCCGATTTTTCCATTGTCCCTTCCGGATACCTTTGTAAGTGTTGCCGTAGCGTCGGTCTTTTCCATATCCAATTCCGCGGTCCAACGGGTGTTGCTCAGAATCGTCACTATGCTGGTATCACGCAGGGAAATCACCTCCTCCTTATCCACCGTGGACTCGAAGAAATAATCCGGTGCGGACTGGGTCATCGGTATGCGGATGGCTTTCTGCTCGCTGTACAGCACGAGATCCGCAGTCCTGGGACTATCGGCGCGGTTTCTTGAAAAGACCAGAACAACGGGGAATTCCCTTGTCGTACCGGAAAGATTTATTTCTCCTGCACTTTCAACAGTCACCCAATCCACTGCGGGTTCGATTTTCGATGAGAAATTCCTGTTGCAACTGACAACGACCGTGTCACGTATCTTCGTCTCGTATTGAGCGTCGGGATCAAGGACCATTTTGCCTTCCGCCGAGATCTCGATCTTGTCGACATTTACGCGGAGCACAGCTTCATTCTCGAACATCTGCTGCCTCAAGCAGCCCGAAACAGCCACCGTCAGGAGAATCAGCGGAAGCCAGTGAAGTTTTATCGTATTCATTCTGTTCATATCAGTTTTCTTTTTGACAACGTACCGGATATGCGCCGGCCATTCTGTCGCTGGTGTCAAAGAACCATTTGGTGCCTCCACCATTGTACCAGCCACGCAGTATTGACGCTCTCCATTTGGAAGTTGTCTGATTGGTGTTCGACCAATAGCAGTAAGAAGCTTTATTGGCATCAGTGGTGGCGTTTGTCCAGCCGCTGTCGGCCCACAGGTTGCCGTGATAGAGCCAGTAGTCATAGTTGCCGTCAGTCTTCATTATCGCAAACGCACTCATATCGGAAAACGGGCAAGGCAACTCGAGATGATTAACGGCAGGATCATTCTGAAGAGCGTAACGCTTGTCGGAAGAGGTGAACACTATTTCGGCGAGGTGCTTCCTGTCGTTGATGTTGCACAGCGCACCATAATCCGGCACCCTGTATCCTTCAGGACACGGATCATAGATAGTCTTGTGGCCCTTGATGTTACGGTTCTCGCTGGTTGTCCTGTTTTCTGCGCCCCATAGGTCCTTGCGCATCGGCTTGTCAGATCCGTTTCCATACCAGTAACCAGGTCCTGAAGAGACATCCTGCAGATTGACGTTAGGATGCTCGATTGCATATTGCAAATCGTGACCCTCCCCTAATTCTATAAGGTAATGGGGCGGAACCTGATTTTTCCACGGGAACGGGTCCTTGCGGCCCCAGGAAAAATAGGCGGCGCCTTCGAGAGCCTTGCCTGCTTTTACTGCTGCGGCAATTCCCCTTCTGGCACCGAGAGCCCTGTCCATAAAGGCGCAGTCGCTCATCCCTGAGTAGCTGACACTGCCGACAGGGTCTCCTGATTCGTATTTCCAAATCATGAAGCTCCACAGTACGGTGTGATTCTCGTCAAAGATTGCCACTACTCCGAACGATGCCCCGGTGCCGGAAAGACAGTTCACGGTAATTTGGTAATCGTCAGGAATGGGCCGTTCCGGCTGCGGCTCATAGGCGTCGGTCCCGTCGGGCATCTGAAGGAGTTTCTCGTTCTTGAGGTTGCTGGCGAGCATTATGCCGTAATACTTCGGTGCTTTCGCCTTGAGCACGTCGCCGCGGGCCTTCACGTCGAAGGTCACGGACTTGCCGCTCTCTACGAGGAAGGTGTTCTGTGCTCCATAGGCATTGCCATCCAGAAAATCTCTGGAGTCGTTGTACTCGAACCAGGGATACGGGTTCTCGGCAGCCTTAAGGCTTTCTATCCTTACGTTTTTCACGTCACCGGGATGCAGGTCGAGAGGGTCGCCTTCATATCTTACAGGAACGGTGTGCGTCACCCCTGAAGCGTTTTCCAGATATACAAGGAGAATGATATCGCCTTCCCTGTAATCGCCGGGAATAAGGGTAAAGGAAATCTTGCCGTCGGAAAGAGCTGCTTTTCTTGCGCTGACACTGGTATTGGTTTTGCCGGTGACGGCTTTCACAACGTTCTTTTCAGGATCGACGGCATATTCTCCCGAGAGGAAGGCCTTGCCTTTTGAGTCGAATATGGAGACGCTTCTAAGACCATAACCCGGATATTCTGAAAGGTTGATGTCCAGGTTCAGCCTGCATAAAGCTTCGGTAATGCCGATTTGCACGTTGGTGGATTTGTTGTTGATGTCGCAGATTCCCCACGAGTGCAACAGGACATCGCTGTCCTCACCGTCTTGTACATCCGGAACGGTTGAATGGAGGCAGAAATCAGACTCATCCAGCCATACACTCTTATTATATGGGTAATAGACATAGAAACGTTCCTGGCCCAACTGAGGAAGTTGCAATTCGGAAGACGGCAGGAAAACCGCCCCGTCGCCAGAGGTGTTGTAGGCGAAATCGGCGACGACGTTCTCGTTGAAAGTTTCCAGTTTGTCATAGGATACCACGCCGGCCTTGTCGCCCTTCGCGAAAACTTTGTCCTCCATTGAAATTGCGAGTGAAAATTCCGAAGGAGCAAGTGTCTTGAATTGCCCGATTGTGTATTTCTTCTGTCCGCCTGAAGTGCATTCGACAATCACAAGATATTCCGAAGACGGCTGCAGATCATCATAATCGACGGCAGCCGGAAGTTTCACGGCTTTTCCGTGTTCATCAAGATAAGCGCACAAATCGGCTTCCGGCACTTTTGTGGCGTCATATTCTGACTTTAGCACCGGATCGGCGAAACGGCACGCAGAAGGCATGTCGCCGATGAGAATCAAGTTGACCGTGGCACTGCTGGTGGACAGGTCTACGGCTTCGACGCTCAATTTCGTCTGTTGGGAGACATTGATTTCCGTGCAGGCCGCCATCAGCAGGAGGACAGGCGCGAAAAAGTATAAGATGCGGCAATGATTCATAATATATTCAGTGTATGTAATCAATTCATATTGTCATCTACAAATTCGACGATACGTGGCATTACCCATTTCCCTACATAGTTATAATGAGTGTGCCCGTTCCCGTCGAGTATTTCTATGCGGGACTTGTCCAATCCCATTGAAAGTGCCCTTTCGTATATGTCCTGTCCATATCGTACGTCCACCATATCATCCTTGAGACTGTGGATGACATAGACGGGACAGGATTTGGAACTGATGCTGGAAACCGGGTCGAGACTTCCCCACAGATCTACGATACATCTGACCCCGGGGCTTTTGAGCTTATAGACGGCCTGCAAAGCGGCCATAGAGCCGGAACAGCATCCCATAAGGGCAATTCTCTTGGTATCAAGACCATATTCGCCTCCATTGGCGGCTATCCATTTCAGTGCTTCCTTGACATCATCCGCCGCAACGTCGACAGCCTGTTTCAAATCCGGGAATTTCTTGGAATATGCAGGGTCGTAGACTCCTTTCAACGGCCAGTCTTTCACTTTGTTGAGTTTGAAGGTTTGGAGGAAGTTCAAACTGACCACAGCATAGCCCTTTTCAAGGAAACCCTGGATAAATCTGATGCCGGCGCTTTCTGTCTTGCTACCGACCTGGAAAGTCCCTCCGTGTACAAATACCACGGTTGGGTAGCCTCCGGCAGGCTTTTCACCATTAGGTACGGCGATATCGAGAATCCTGTCCATATTCGGATCCCCTGTAGGGTTATCAGGCCTCTTCTTGCCATAACGCAGGTTCGTGAAGGTCTTGTAGCCGGAATAGCATAGATTGGCATCCCTTATTTCAGACTCCTGCGCCTTAACCAGGGTTGTGGTGAAAGTGCAGACCTCGCCTGCAGGAACAGTCACCTCGAAACCGATTATACTGTTCTTCATATCCTTATCCCAAGTTCTCGGAGTCCAGGATTCAGGACGGACAGGAGAGAAAATCTTCAATCTCGGAATTATGTGTGTCTTCTCTGATTTGACGCTCAGGAGCATATACGTTCCGTCGAACTGCAGGAAAATGCCATTCTTGCAGAGAAATGGCCTGGACGGGGTATTCATTCTCCACTGGAGGCTCGAGGACATACCGGCTTTCGCGGTGATGACGTCGGTAACGACAAGCTTTTTCCCGCCTTCGAGGACTATGGTCCTTTCCGCCTTCTCCACGCCGTCGGCAAGAGGTCCTGTCATATCAAGTTTCGCCCCAAACCGCTTGTCGTTGTCATAGACCTCGAGAATCTCCGCCCTACCCTCTGCAACATGGTCCGAAGGGTGGGTCTTGTCCACACTGCCGTCAGTTTTCATAACGCTGATGGTGCTGTGTGAGAGGTTGTTGATCTTGAAGACATCCCAACGCATTGATTTTTGATCGTTGGTCCACAGATCTCCGTTCACTTTTTTCATCTCTCTCTCGACCATACCGTAGTCAGGACGCACATAGTCATCGGACCACCTGTATCCGTTGCTCTCGAAAACAAAGCTCCCGGCATCCATATGGGCGTGTCCGCAGTCAGCGGCTCCGCCTCCCTTGATGCCGAGGTAGACATCGTTGCGGTTGAAGTCCCATCCGGTATGCACCATCACGACAGGCACACCGTTGGTGCTCGACCAGATATTTTTCTCCGGTTTGATACTCTTGGCGTTGCCCAGATCGATATCCTTGACGATGCAGGGCACCAGAGGGAAGAGACGGTCCACACCGCGCGAGTATCTTCCGTCTTTCAGGAAACGCAACTCATTGCATAGAACGGACTTGTCTCCGTACCTGTGGGCAAACCACCATATTGCGACCTGAGGCTCTTCCGCCCATTTGCCGCCATCGGCGTAGGTGAATGTATGCTTCGTTGCAGAGGACATATAAAGCATGAACTGCGCCGTCTTGTCGAGGCCGGCGGTTTCGTCAAGTCCGCAGGTGGTGCCGAAAATGTTCTGCAACATCGTGAAAATCAACACTTGGAAGCTCGTACCATAACCCCAGTAGTCATAGCCCTCTCCGTAGTTGCCGTCAGGAGAATAGATGCCTTTCACGGCTTTGGCGTTGTCAACGAGCAAATCCTCAATCAACTGCGTGCACAAAGGCTTTTCGTGTTCGTACAGGACCAGGGCGGCAGCCAGCATTCCGCAATAGCAGACAGAGTTCCAGTTACCCTCATTGTGCCTGAAACCGTGTCCTTGCGAAGGCTCCAGGGCAAGCGTTTTCAGCGCATTAAGTATTAAAGCCTTATCCTCGTCTCCCAGATAGTCGTAAGTCCAGTCATAGCCTATTGCCACCGCAAGGGCCATTTCACCTGTATCAAGAAAATGGCTCGGATTCCAGTCGCTGAAAGAACATACGTTCAAAAGTATATCCTTCACCTTTTGGGCATATTTCACATCACCCGTTGTCTTATATACATAGGTATAAGAAAAAATCTGCATCAGCGCATTTCTGGACTGCGAGAGCATACGCTTCCCATCCAACTGGTGTTTGATGGGAACGTCTTTCGATAAATATTGTCCGGCGTGCTTGAGAACCTCACCGTGAAGTTTTTTCAGAACTTCATACTCGGTTCCAGTTGAGGAAATCTTTGCCTTAAGATCGGCAAATCCTGCGTCATCCAGAATCAGGCGCGGATGCCCTGCCTTTTCCAGCAGGTCATAATTGATACTGTTTGCCCCCCCCTCAGCAGAGAGACAGAAACAAGTACTTACGAAAAAAAAGATGAATCCTACTAAAAATCTCTTCACTTCAACTCAATTTGCGCATTAATGATAAGAAAAGAACGTACTTTGGCAAATGTAGCCAAACTTTTTTACAAAACAAATTATTACCTTTGGAAAAAATGTCCGGAAGATGAAAAGACATCTGTATTTTCTGCCAGCGTTTATCTGCCTGATATTCACACAGAACGCACTAGCTTTGGATTCATTTCCGAAAGTTGTGACAGAGAATGGAAAGGATTATTTCCCCCTTGTTGCAAACAGTAACGCCGCCGCAATCCTCATTGATAAAGCGGATCACCGCGTTGTGCATATCGCCGCCTCTTTCCTTGCGGATGATATGGAACGGCTGACCGGACAGAGACCGGCTGTCATCACTGACGGGACTGTACCGGATGGACCGTCGGTTGTTGCCGGCACTATCGGTAAAAGTGCGCTGATAGACAAACTTTCAGGCAAGGGACTAATTGATGTTTCGGCCCTTGCCGGCAAATGGGAATCCTATCTTGTCGGGACGGTGACTGACGGGGAACGGAGGCTCCTGGTGATAGCAGGAAGTGACCGCCGAGGCACGGCATTCGGGCTCACATCCCTATGCGAGGCTGCCGGCGTTTCTCCCTGGTACTGGTGGGCGGACGTGACCCCGCCCCACAAGGAAGCATTGTATGTGGAACCCGGCATCTGGCTTCAGAAAGAACCTGCTGTACAATACAGGGGAATCTTCCTGAACGATGAAAGATTCGGCGGATGGGCAAGGTGGGTTGAGCAGACCTTCGACAAGGAAAGCGGTGAAGTTGGGCCCAAGGTTTACAAAAAAGTATTCGAACTGCTTCTGAGGCTGAGGGGGAACTATCTCTGGCCGGCAATGCATAACGGTTCGAAAGCTTTCAACGCGAATCCGGAGAATGCGCGCCTTGCAGATGAATATGCCATTGTGATGGGTTCTTCACACTGTGAACAGATGCTCCGCAACAACGAGGATGAATGGAAGAACGCCGGTATATGGGGAGATTTCAACTTCATCACCAACCACGACAATATGATACGCTATTGGGAGGAGCGCGTGCAGACCAACGGCAAGTACGAAAACATCTATACACTCGGCCTTCGTGGCATACACGACTATCCTATGGAAGGAGCGAAAACGACGGAGGAGCGTATGAAGCTGATGCAGAAGGCCATTGATGAGCAGCGTGACATACTCGGAAGAAATATCGACAGACCTGTTGAGGAAATTCCCCAGGTCCTGTGCACGTACGAGGAAGTGCTTGACGCCTATCACGCAGGACTTCGTATCCCTGATGACGTAACCCTGCTGTGGTCTGATGACAAACACGGTTATACCCGCAACCTCTGCAATCCCAAAGAGATGAAACGCAAGGGCGGTGCAGGAATCTACTACCATATTTCCTACCACGGAGACCCAGCCAGCTGGCTTTGGCTGAGTCCCTTATCCCCTTCCTTCATATCCACGGAACTCACCAAGGCGTACACCTTTGGTGCAAGAAAGATATGGATATTCAACGTAGGCGACATCAAGCCGGCTGAAAAGGAAATCTCTTTCGTGATGGACCTTGCCTGGGATCCGGACAGGTGGGCACCCGAAAAAGCGGGCGGATACGTGGAATTTTGGGCGGAACGCATTTTCGGCAGTGAGTGCGCAAAGGAAATCGCCGCCATCCAGGAGGAGTATTACCGTCTTCAGGCAGCCGGAAAAGATTCTCACGTATATTTCCTGGAGTACTCCGAGGAAGACATACGCCATCGTCTTGCCCGATGGGAAGCTGTTGCGAAGCGGGCCGAAAAACTCAAGAGCAGTATCCCGGAAGAACTCCAGGCGGCATATTTCGAACTTGTGGAATACCCTGTACGCGGTGCCTGGATGCTGAACGAGTACCAGCTGCTCTCGCGCCTGAGTATGGCTCACGCCACATATGACGATTCACAGACTGCCCTGGCTGATGCGGCGCGTGCAACGGAAATGTACCACTCGCTGAACAGATGGACAGATTATTACCACAAGGAACTCCTTGGAGGCAAGTGGGACAATTTCTTCAACTGGCAGCCCACGCACTGGTTCAGGTCCACAAAAATGGATGCCCCTGTGTGCACGGAAAAGCTGTTGGACGAAATACGGAAGAGTCCCAAACCCGCTTACATCAAGGTCGAAGAGGCATTGAGTCGCGAAGGCGCGTTGATAACGAGCGAGGTCGAAGGTGACATCCCCATCTGGATCCATGCATTGACCCCCACGCACAAGGCTTCGAAAAAACCCAAGGACAACGAGTTCTGCACCGTTGAAGTGAACGGAAGTATGTTCATCGCGTCCGCAAAACCCATAAACAACATATGGCACTCGCCGCTGATAGGGCCGATGTGGAGCAAGGTGGGCACCATCCATCTCAAGAAGGGAGAAAACCGTATCAACGTACGCCTCATCAAGTCAAACGCATATATAGACGATATTTTTGTAGGAGTCTACCCTCCCTTCCCCGCTGCAGCAAAGAGCATAATCAAGGCGGAGGAAGGTATCACGGTAAGGAATTCATCTGAAGGAGATATCCATACCGTCAAGGGCCTCGGTTTCAATGACGGAGTCGTGGTACTGCCGTTCGACACGCCTTCATACGAACCGGGAAAAGCCCCGGCGGTGTCATTTGCCCTGGACATTCCGGATGGTGCCAATATTCTCGAAATCAGAACATTGTCAAATCTTCACGTATATGAAGGAAGGGAAGCGAGATATGCCGTAACAATCGACAGAAAAGCCCCTGAAATATTCTCTATCCACGCCGGAGATTTCACGGCAGAATGGCGTTGGAATGTCCTCAGAGGCTATGCACGGCGCACAGTCGACATCTCCTCTCTCTCACGTGGAAAACACAAGATCACTATCTCTTTCCTGGATCCGGGAATCGTTCTACAGGAATTGAGGATATATTGAGACTATTTAATCAAAAAGAGGCGTTGTCAGCTTCGCAGCAGGTGGCATTGTGACGGAATACTAATTCAGATGATATAAAATGATTATGTGTAACGAACTGTTCATATGTACTGCCGGTTCGGACATATGCCTAACTTGCAACTCTGTCATTTTCTGTAAGTTCCTTTGTCGCAGAGCCATTCGGATGCAGGAATGACATTTATGGTTTTGCTGT
>JAKSKJ010000030.1 GCA_024401795.1 Bacteroidales bacterium
CTGCCGTGCAGGCTTCGGCCTGAGAGGCAGTTTCCCCTGTCTTTTCTGCCTTGAAGGACGAAGTCCTGCCGGCAGTTTCACATACGGAAACAGCATTCGCCACCGCCTGGGTATAGGCGCGCGAAGTGATGGTGGAAGCGGTGATTGCATCCACGTCGCCTCCGTCCTTGCTGACCTTCAACTGCTTCGCCTTCGGGTCGAATCCCTGGAACTGAAGCACAAAATCAGACATTGCATCGGAACACTTGGCACCGAGTCCCGGAGTCTCGCTGTGAGACAGCACCTTGGTAGCGAACACCGTTCCGTCATAAAATACACCCACGAGCACCGTGAGAGGTCCGCCGAAACCGTTCACCGTAGATTTAACTGCCGTCGCGAACTCCGCCTCTGTAGGCCCCTGAGCGTGATAGCACTCATATTTGATGCCGTTCCACTCCTGATAGAAAGGCTCGGTTGAAATCACGCTGTCATCTGGAACGACAGCGCCCAACGCCTCCTGCAGATTGGCTTTCTCCGCATCTGCTATGGGTTTCTCCGTCACTACATACACCACCCCCAGAATGGCCGAGCACACCAGGCACACGCCGGTGAGGCAGAGAACCATATTCCTTAAAGTTGATTTTGCCGCCATAGTCAAGCCCTCCCGAATTTTTTCCGGTGGAATCCCCTGTTGATGAGAGGAGTCACCATATTCATAATAAGTATAGCGAACGAAACGCCTTCAGGATAAGCTCCGAAGTAGCGTATCATCATCACTATGAAACCTATGCCGATACCGTAGATGACTCCTCCCCAATTGCTCATAGGGGACGTCACGTAATCGGTGGCCATAAAGCAGGCGCCCAGAATGAGACCTCCCGTCAGCAGGTTGAATCCGGGGCCGGTATAGACCGAAGGATCGGCCAGCCAGAAGATGCCGGAGACAAGAGCGACGGTCGCAAAGATTGAAATCGTAATCCAGGGCTTCACAACCTTGCGGCATAGCAGATAGACGAATCCCAAAAGCAGGGCGATGTCTGAAATCTCACCTGCCGAACCGCCCATATCATAGAACAGGTCGGAGATGCCGGTATGGTAACCAAGGCTCTGAAGGGCCTGTATTCCACCCTCGTTGAAAACTCCCAGAAGGGTGGCGCCTGAAACGGCGTCTGTAGTGTGAATGAATCCGGGAGTAAGCGTCCAGTCCGTCATCTGCTGGGGAAAGGATATGAGAAGGAACACACGGGCGGCGATAGCCGGATTGAAGATATTCTGCCCGAGACCGCCGAAAGGCATCTTGGCGACTCCGATTGCAAAGAGAGCGCCTATGACGATTATCCACCACGGAGTCGTGGAAGGAAGGTTCATAGCAAGGAGAAGTCCTGTCACAAGCGCGGCGGAACCGCAGAAACAGCCTTCTTTCTTGAACAAATATCTGGTGATTGCCCATTCGATGGCTACGCAGGAAACGGCGCTCACTGCTATCACGAGCAATTCAGCCCATCCGTAGAAAAGAACGGATACCACCAATGCGGGCAGCAGTGCAATGCACACGTCGCCCATCAATCTGGACGTCGTCGTGGCGGAATGCACGTGCGGACTGGGTGAAACCAACATTTTTTCCATATCTATCATTTTTTGTTTTCGTTCTTTGCGGCATCTGCGGCGGCTTTTGCAGCGGCGGCGCGGGCACGTATTACACCCATAACCTGGCCCTTGGCCATACGGATGTTGTCAAGAAGGGGAATGAATGAAGGACAGCTGTAAAGGCAGCATCCGCACTCGATGCAATCCTGTGCGGCATTTGCTTCCAGCCCTTCCACGTCGCCGGCCTTATAGAGCCTGTTCAGAAGGAAGGGCTCCAGTCCCATCGGGCAGGCATCCGAGCATCTGCCGCAGCGGATACAGGAGCCTTCCTCCCTGCGTTTGGTAAGTTTCCCGCTGAGATAGAGTATGGACGATGATCCCTTGACCGTGGCGGCATCGAGGTTGGCGATGGCTTTGCCCATCATCGGGCCGCCGCTCACTATCTTCGCAGCCTCGGCGGGTACTCCCCCGGCATACTCGGCGATGAAGCTCAGAGGCATACCTATACGGAAAAGGTAGTTGTGCTGCCTTTCCACCGGCAGACAGTCTCCAGTGACAGTCAATGTATTGGTAATGAGAGGCTTGTTCTTCTGCACCGCCTCATATACGGCAAGGGAGGTGGCCACGTTCTGCACAACGGCTCCCACGCTGACAGGCAGGGCGCCCGATTTCACCTGACGCCTCATCACGGCGTCTATGAGCTGCTTCTCGCCGCCCTGAGGATAGCGTTTCTTCATCACGAGCACGCTTATGTTGCCGTAGGGAAGCTCTGAAAGAGCCTTGCGCATGGCTTCGATGGCCTCGGGCTTGTTCTCCTCGATGGCAATCACGGTCTTCACGCCTCCCAGAACCTTCTGCATTATGGCGGCACCGACGATTATCTCCTTTGTCTTCTCCAGCATGATGCGATAGTCGCTGGTGAGGAAAGGCTCGCACTCGGCACCGTTGAGAATCAGACACTCCGGATGAGCCTGAGGCCCCGGATTGAGTTTGACGTGAGTCGGGAAAGTGGCACCGCCGAGTCCGACTACACCGCAGGCCTTTATTTTTTCAAGCGTCGCGGGTATATCCTCCGGGATGCCGGTCACAAGCGTGTCGCTCAAATCCACACCTTCCACCCATTCGTCGCCTTCGACACTTATCTCTATATGCGTCATCCAGTTGCCGGCAAGGTCCTTGCGGGGAGCGATGCTCCTGACAGTGCCGCTGGCGGGTGAATGAACGAAAGCGGATATGAATCCGCCCGGTTCGGCAATCACCTGACCCGTCTTCACCTTGTCGCCTACAGCCACAACGGGTTTGGCGGGAGCTCCGAGATGCTGCGCCACCGACACATACAAGGTCTGAGGCAGGGGCAGAGCCTCGATGGCGCACCCGCGCGCAATCTTATTGTCGTTCGGATGGATACCTCCGATTGAAAAAGTAACATTTTTATTCATCGCAAGTCCTCCCAATCTGTTATTTTGAAACAACTTTGTTAATCGGCGCGTCCGAAGGAACTGCTTGCGCCGCCAAGGGGCCATTAACCATGCTGCCCGGTCCCTTGGTGGCGACAGGCTGTCCTGAGGCAGCCTCCGCTTTACGCTTGGCAATACGGGCCTTTGTCGCCTCAACATCCAGGGGTTTCGGGAAATTCACCCCGTGAATCGCTCCGGTGGGGCAGACAGCCTCGCACTCACGGCAAAGCTTGCACTTGCCACTGTCGATGTATGCAACATTGTTCTCCACAGTGATGGCATCGTGGGTGCAGGTCTTTGCGCAGATACCGCATCCTATGCAGGCGGCGGCGCAGGCTTTCTTTGCCACAGGGCCCTTGTCCCTGTTGATGCAGCTTACGAATTCCCTCATACCTCGAGGCCCCTTTGCACGGAGCTCGATGACAGCCTTGGGACAGGCTTTGACACAGGCGCCGCAGGCTGTACACTTGCTCTCATCTACCTGGGGCAGTCCGGTTTCCGGATTCATAGACAGCGCTCCGAACTGGCAGGCCTCAACGCAATCGCCACAACCGAGACATCCGAATGAGCAAGCGGTGTCCCCGCTGTAAAGCGCAGCCTTCACCTTGCAGGACTTCACGCCATCATATATATTTACGGCAGGGCGGTTGGCGCAACTGCCGTTGCAACGCACGACGGCCACCATAGGAGCCTTCTCCTTGATTTCGTAACCGAGAATTGCGGCAACCTGCTTCATAACCTCATTGCCTCCGACGGGGCAGTAATTGTTGTCAAGATTGGGGGCCTTGACGGCAGCCTCGGCAAAAGCACGGCAACCTGCGAAACCGCAACCGCCGCAGTTTGCTCCCGGCATAACCTTCTCCACCTCGTCGATGCGAGGATCCTCCTCGACCTTGAACTTCTTTGCCACAAGGTACAGGACGAGCGAAAGCACCAGTCCCAGACCCGCAAGAATCACAATGGTCCAGATAATCGTAGAATTCATTATTTCCTGATGTTAAAAATATATTCTGTTTTCAGTTTTTCGCGGAAAAGCCATAGGACTATATACCAGGCAGCTATCACGCCGAATGCGGCCGCGGCGGAAACAAGGTCTCCGGCACCGAGGGCAAGGAGGCCGAGCAATACCGCGAGGAGCAATAACAAGGGAATGACATAAGCCAGCCATACTGCCTTATGCCCCATCGACGACTTGAGAACCAGCTCCACCTCGTCCCCCGTCTGAAAATCATCCCATCCGCGGGTTGGCAACTGCACAGCCTTTCTGCGGGACTCGGATACGCCGCAAAGCCCTTTTGCGTGGCAGGAGGAACAGGCCGACTCGGAAACAATCTCGACGGTAGTGAACTCCGGAGTTATTTCCACAATCCTTCCCTTATGACTTATATCGGACATCGCTATTCAAATTCTGAAGCCCCTCCGCCGAACGGATCGTAATTCATCCTGGATTCCACCGGGTGCGAAGCCTGAATGTCCAGAGCTTCATCCAGTTCCATAAACCTCACCTGATCGCTCTTGAAGGTCATATCTATATCAAGAGTCTCTCCGTTGCGGTGCTTTGCAATGATAATCTGGGTCTTCTCCCTGTCCTCGGGATTGTCGGACATACCGATGTAGTCGGGACGATGGATGAAGATTACCATATCGGCGTCCTGCTCGATGGAACCGGACTCACGGAGGTCCGACAGTTGCGGCTTTCCGATGCCTCCGGAGCGCTGCACCGATGCACGGGACAGCTGAGAAAGGGCAATGATGGGAATCTCAAGTTCCTTGGCTGTGGCCTTGAGCGTTCTGGAGATGGCGGCCACCTCCTGCTCACGCATGCCCCTCAGCTCGGCAGGCCCCTGCATAAGCTGCAGATAGTCCACGACAATGAGCCTCACTCCCTTGTTCTTTACCAGATTCTTGGCCTTTGTACGGAATTCCATCAATTGGATACCGGGCGTGTCGTCTATGTATAGAGGGGCTTTTTGAAGGCCTTTCAACTTGTATTCAAGCTGCTGCCATTCGAAATCCTCGAGTTTGACTCCACCCTTTATCTTGTCGGCGGTAAGTCCCGATTCCGAGGTCATCAGGCGCTTTGCCAACTGGAGGTTGGACATCTCCAAAGAAAAAACGGCCACCGGCATATGATGGTCCACGGCGGCGTTGCGGGCAATATTGAGCGCAAATGCCGTCTTTCCCACGGAAGGGCGGGCGGCAAGAATGATGAGGTCGGATTTCTGCCATCCCATAGTCACGCGGTCGATGCTCGGGAACCCGGAAGGCACTCCGGTCACACCGGTGTTGCCCTGCTGTTCCTGAATGTCGGACATCGCCTCGTTGATGATGGACCCGATGTCCTGGATATCCCTCTTTACGTTGCTCTGGATTGCATCATAGACCCTTGTCTGGGCCTTGTCTATAAGCTCGTCCACCTTGACAGAGTCGTCAAAGGCGTCCTTGAGTATCTCGTGTGATGCGGAAATCAGGTCGCGCTGAATGGTCTTCTGCTTGAGAATCTTCACATAGTATTCCATATGTGCGGCAGAGCCGACGATTTCGGACAGATTGGCCAGCGCCACCGGACCTCCCACCGTTTCGAGGTTGCCCTGCTCCTTGAGTTTTGCGGTGCAGGTGATGATATCAACGGCCGTATGCTCCGTCACCAGCGAGGCCATCGCCTCGAATATCATCTTGTGCTTCGGATCGTAGAAACAAGCGGAATTGAGTTCCTCCATAGCCTGATCCACGCAAGACTGCTCAATCAGCATCGCGCCCAGGACGGCCTCCTCAACATCCGGAGCCTGAGGCGGTTTGTTGCCGATCTCAAGCCCGATGTTGTCCAGATTTTCCTTCTTCCTCGTGGTTTTCTTCTGATCCGCCATAAGAATCACTTGACCTCGTCACTGACGATAATACGTCCGCAGTGTTCGCAAATAATCAGCTTCTTACCGGAAGCGATGTCCACAAGGCGCTGGGGAGTGATTGTATTGAAACAACCTCCGCAGGCATCTCCGTTATATACAGTGACGACGGCAAGATGATTGTGCACGCTTGCACGGATACGCTCGTAAGCGCTCATCGTACGGGCATCTATCTTTGCCGCACAGGCATTGCGTTTCTCCTGAAGCTCTTCCTCTTCCTTGGCGGTGGACTCCACGATTACGGAAAGTTCCTCCCTCTTCGCCTTGAGGTCTTCTTCACGGATGCCGATACGCTCCCTGATGTTCTCGATATCGGCCTGACGAGCCTCTATGGCCTCTTTCGCCTCTCCGATATGCTTCTCGGAAATCTGTCTGAGGAGACTGAGGTTTTCGAGTTCCTTGTTGATGGAATCGAACTCACGGCTGTTGGCGATGTTCTCGAGCTGCTTCTGATATTTCACAATCTCCGCATCAAAGTCCATTATCTCCTTCTTGTTGGCTTCAATGGAGTTGCCATACTCTGCAATCAGAGACTCGAGGCCGCTTATCTTCGCCTCAAATTTTGAAATTTCCTCTTCGAGAGAGGACACCTCCACAGGGAGTTCTCCACGAAGCTGGAATATCTTCTCCAGTTCGTTGTCCGCCGCCTGAAGTTCATAGAGTGTCTTCAGTTTCTCCTCAACGCTGAGTTCGGAATCGGCAAAAGACTTCTGAAGGGAGACGAAGGTTTCGCGCTCATCTATCGGAGTCTCGATTTTCTTGATTTTTTTTGCTGTAGTAGCCATTGTATCGTATGAATTTGTTAGTTCAACTGAAAGGGGCACAAATTTATATATTTTCTTTTATTTCCACAAGTTGGGCACGGATGGCCTTCAGACTTTCCAAGGCCTTGACCGAGTTGTCGATTGTGTTCTTCGACGCGATGAGGTGCTTCTCCGCACCCTCGAGAGTCATTCCCTTGTCCTTCACCAGATAATGAATCTGCCTGAGGACCTCCACGTCTTCCGCCTTGAACTGCCTGTTGCCCTTGGCATTTCTGACGGGTTTGATGAAACGGGAGAAAGTATTCGACCAGAAACGTACGAGAGACGGAGCCTCTCCCAGAATCTGCGCCACTTCACTGATTGAATAATAAAGTTTCTCCATATTGTTAATCCATTGATTGCAAAGTGTTGGATGCCATAAAAAGCATATTGGAATACTCTTCGGGACTGACCGAAGCAAAGATATAGTTGATAGGATTGAGATAAAGGGTGTCGGAAAGCACTTCATAGTGCAGGTGGGGGACGAACGCCTGTCCGGACATACCGACGGCGGCTATTTTCTGACCTTTGCGGACCGTCTGGCCCCTGTAAACGAAAATCTGTGAAAGATGCTCGTAGCGGGTGAGGTATCCTCCGGCGTGCCTTATCTCCACGATGCTTCCCTGACCCCGGAAGGATCGGGAAGCGACAGTCACCACTCCGTCCGCAGAAGCAAGGACAGGCTCTCCCTGCGGAGCGATGAAGTCAAGACCGCTGTGGAAGGATCTGGTCTTGTAGAACGGATGTATCTTCTCTCCTGTCCCCGCTCCTATCTGGGGATAAGTTATGTCCGCAAGAGGACTGGACATCGGAGGAATGACGAAGCCTTCTTCGGAAAGGATGCTGAAAATCTTTTCGAAAGCCGCATCGACCCTCGCTGCCCGGTATTCCAGTTCCAACGCCTTTCCCATCGTATAAGACACCAATTCCCTGTCCGGAATGGAGTCCGAGCCGAACAGGAAATCCAGATTGCCCACAGGGTCGAAATTGGGGGCCGCCGATTCGAAGATCCGCTCATAGATGGCCATATCCTTCAACTGGAGTCCGGTGGTGACGTCTCCCATCCTCTGTTCCTCCACGGAAAGTCTTTCATACAGGGATGTAAGGCGGGCCTCCTCAGCCTCCAACTTCTTCTCCGTATTCGTGCTGAACACGAGGGCCACGAGTCCATACCCGATTATGGTGAAAGCAATGCTGACAAGAAGAACCCTCAGCACCACACCGAGCATACGCCAGACAGACACTGTCGCGTTCTTGAAACTGTAACTTAATTTATCGAATTCCAGGTACTTCCTTCCCATTGCATCACCTCCTTCTTCTCAACAGTTCCATCGTACTGGGCATACGGTCATCCTTATATTCCGCCTGTTCCTGCCGCTTCTCTATTATCTCATCAAATTCATCAAGGGACATCTCCATATCCATAAAACCTTTCGGGTTAACCCGCTTCCCCTTGTACATCACTTCATAGTGGAGATGGGAGCCGGTGGCCTTGCCGGACCTTCCGACCTTCCCTATCACGTCACCCCTCTTCACCTCCATACCCTCAGTGACGTTGATTACGCTGAGATGGGCATACCTTGTCTTGTATCCGAAGCCGTGATCGATCACCACTTCGTTACCATAGCCGTAAAACTTGATGTCGGCAAGTTCGACAACTCCATCTGCAGTCGCATAGACCGGATTGCCGGTGCCCAGAGCGAAATCCTGACCCTGATGGAATTCTCCTCCTCCATAGACAGGGTCTATTCTGGACCCGAACGAACTGGAGATGCGATAAGACCCGATCTTGGGGTAAATGGGAGGGACGGCAGGCACGTGCGATGCCATATCACCCGCCGAACGCGCAAGAGCCTTCACCTCCTCAAGGGAGTTCAGACGCATAACGATACGCTTGGACAGAGAGTCAGCCCGGGCGCCCACTTCCCTGCCCGCCGGCATATTTACAACAGTCACGCTGTCGAGGCCGAAAATGGAACGATAGACACGGTCGTCCCTGTCCTCGATGCCGCTCAACGCGATGTCATAGAAGTCAAGCTGCCTGTTGATGACCTCAAGTTTTGACTCGTAGCGCACAATAGATTTGCGCAGAAAAACGGTTTTGGGCAGTTCCCATCCCAGAACCCGCGTATAGAACATATAATAACCGAAGACGAGCGCAAAGGCGGCGACCGCACACAGGAATATACGGAGCAGCCGGAGAGCCTTGGGCTCCTCGGTCGCCTCATACATCAGAGTCTCGGGGTTATATTTATAGTATCTGCGCATCCGTTTTTCTGCACCTGTATTGTTCCGGCGAACGGAAACCCGCAAGGAACGCCTTGACTTCCATCCGCTTCTTTCCGGCTATCTGTATTTCTTTCAGTCCTATCGCCCCGTCGGCGGCGGCGATTGCCATATAGGTCCTGCCGTCAGAGAGCACCTGCCCCGGTTCTCCGCGGAGGTCAAGGGTTTCCGCCTTGAAAATCTTCAGCTGCTGTCCCTTGGAATCACTGTCGAAAAGTGTCGTGAACGCCGCAGGGTAGGGACTCAGTCCGCGGATAAGGTTATAAATATGGTTGACGCTGTCGTTCCAGTCTATATCGCACAGCTCCCTTGTGAGCTTGGGAGCAGGCTTGAGCACCTCGTTGCCCTGAACGAACGAGCGCTGAACCCTAGTCTCGACGTTGTGCTGCACAAGAGCCTCCACAGTCAGGGGCACGAGTTCCGCCCCTATTGCCATAAGCCTGTCGTGCACGTCACCGGCAGTATCCTCCGGCCCTATCCGGCATTCCTGACGGAAAATGATACCTCCGGTATCCATATCCTTGTCTATCATGAATGTGGTGACTCCCGTCATCTTTTCTCCGTTGATGACGGCCCAGTTGATGGGAGCGGCACCGCGGTACTGGGGCAGAAGGGCCGCGTGCAGGTTGAACGTACCCAGACGGGGCATCTTCCACACCTCCTCCGGCAACAGCCTGAATGCCACCACAACAAACATATCCGCCTTCCAGGCTCTGAGCGCAGAGAGGAATTCGGGGTCCTTGAGCCTTAAAGGCTGCAGAACGGGGATGTTGTGGGCCACGGCGTATTTCTTGACGGCGCTTTCATTTACCTGAAGGCCGCGCCCGCTGGGCTTGTCGGCAACGGTGACAACGCCGACCACATTGTATTTTGCCGCCAGAAGCGCATCCAGAGATGCAACGGCGAATTCCGGAGTGCCCATAAACACGATGCGCACCGGACGGAAGAACCTGTATATCCTGCTCCAAATCATCCTTGCCCGATTTTTAATATTGTCCGAACTGAAAAGGGAGGCATCATTTATTGCCTTCCAGGTAAGGAAGGCTCCGATGGGCGCCAGAACGTATGCCGACATAAATGCTCCTGTGAAAGCGTTCATCTGGCCGTCACGGGCCAGTTTGGTGCCGGAAATGTCAATCACCCAATACAGCAGGAAGAACAGCACCGACACAATCGCGCTGGAGCCCAGACCTCCTTTCCTTATCATAGCCCCGAGAGGAGCCCCGATGAAGAAGAACAGCAGACAGGCCAGAGCCTGCGCAAATTTCTTCATAAACTCTATATTGGTATGGTTGAGATAGAAATTGTAGGCATAGAC
>JAKSKJ010000031.1 GCA_024401795.1 Bacteroidales bacterium
CGCGACCGCATTCTGAAATACACGGGCGCCGGGCCGCAGAGGGATGATTTCCTTTTCGGGATGGATGGCTATCCCATCAGGAAATGCGGGTCGCAGGGTCAGCAGAAATCGTTCCTCGTGGCGCTCAAGTTCGCCCAGTACGAGATAATGCGCGGAGCCTGCGGATGCGCGCCGATGCTGCTGCTGGACGACCTTTTCGACAAACTGGACGTCGCGCGTGTGAGCAATCTTCTCAAGATGGTGTCAGGTGCGGAATTCGGCCAGATATTCGTGACGGACTCGAACAAGGTGCGGCTCAGGTCGCTGGTGGATGAAATAACGTCGGACAGGGCATATTATGAGGCGGAAGGGGGCGCCTTCCGGAAGTTATGAGCAGAATGGCACGCAAGCAGGCGGAGCCGATAGGAGACTTGATGAAGGCTTTCCTGCTCAGCACCCATCTGTCGTCGGGGCTCAATAACCGCCGGGTATTTGCGGCGTGGGATGCCGCCTCCGGAGCGGCGCAATACACTCTGAAACGCTTCTACCGGGACGGAACGCTGTACATAACCGTCAGTTCGTCCGTTGTCCGCAGCCAGCTGGAATATCAGAAAGACCTTCTGGTGGAGAAAATGAACTCCATCCTCTCTGAAGACGAATTGTTTATCAGGGAAGACACGAGGGTGGGATATGTGAAGAATCTCAGGTTGAAATGAAGATAGTGGTGGATGATACGATTCCTTTTGTAAGGGGAGTCTTCGAGCCGTATGCTGACGTGCATTACAGGGACGGCGCGGCAATCGTGCGTTCCGACCTCGTGGATGCGGAGGCGCTCATAATCAGGACCAGAACGCGCTGCAACGCCGATCTTCTGGACGGAACGGCGGTGAAGATAATAGCCACCGCCACGGCCGGCCTTGACAATATAGA
This sequence comes from Bacteroidales bacterium, assembly GCA_024401795.1. Taxonomy (GTDB): domain Bacteria; phylum Bacteroidota; class Bacteroidia; order Bacteroidales; family UBA932; genus Cryptobacteroides. The sequence goes on from JAKSKJ010000031.1 coordinate 910, forward strand.
CATCGCCTATTGCCGGGAGCACGGGATTTTCGTCAAGAATGCGGACGGTTGCAATTCCGGTGGAGTGATGAACTACGTGTTTTCCGCTCTTTACGGCTGTGCCGCAAGAAAGAGCATACCCCTGAAGGGATCCGCTTTCGGCATCGTGGGTGTCGGCAGTACGGGAAGGAAGGTGGAGAATATGGCCAGAATCCTCGGCTTCAAGGTTCTGCTGTGCGACCCGTTGAGGGCTGACGAGGAGGGTGATTCGCAATTCTGCAGTCTGGACCATCTGCTTGAGAACTCCGATGTCGTATCCTTGCACCTTCCCCTGAATGACGGAACGAAACGTATGGCCGATGCGGATTTCTTCCGGAAAATGCGGCTTGGCGCTTTCTTCATCAATACGGCTCACGGCGAACTTGTCGTTGAAGATGACCTCATGGAGGCCATTCCGAAACTCGGCCCCGTGGCGATAGACACCTGGAATAATGAGCCTGACGTCAACAGGAGGCTGGTGGATATGGTGGATATCGCCACTCCGCACATCGCGGGCTATTCGTACCAGGGCAAGCAGAGAAGCGCTATGATGGCAGTCCGCGCAGTTGCCCGATTCTTTGGAATCAACGAGCTTTATGACTTCTATCCCAAGACGGACGTAAAGGAACTGGAAGCCGTCAAACTGGACGTGAACGGAATGAACCAGGGGCAGATTGCCTCCACAATCCAGTACAATTACCCGATTTTTACCGACGACTTCCTGTTTCGCATGAACCCGGGCGGATTCACGGAACTCAGGTCGGGCTATCAATACCGTCGCGAATTCTATATAGACTGACACAAAAACTGATACGTTATGGACAACAAAAAAATCGAAGCTCAGGTTGAGCGGTTCAGGAAAGGTTTTCCCTGGTTGGATATAGTGGCCGCGGCCACGCCGGGCCGGGGCATTGAGGTGCTCGGCGAAAAGGAACAGCGGGATGCGGTTGACTATCTTTCCACGGCTGAAGTGAAAGGAAAATGCAAGTTCGTGCCCGCGTCCGGTGCGGCATCCAGAATGTTCAAGGACATTTTCGCCGGAATCGACGAGCCCAACGATGCGGTGCGCAAACTTTCGGACAACATCCGCCGCTTCGCATTCTATGATCCGGAGGTTTTCGTCGAGGGCGGCAACGTGGCGAAGGAACTCCTCACGAAGGAAGGTCTCGACTATGGTTCCAAGCCTAAGGGTGTGCTGAAATTCCACAGGTATCCTTCCGAACTGCGTACTGCGCTTGCGGAGCATCTGGTTGAGGGTCAGGCATATATGCGCAATGCTGACGGTACTGTCAATCTTGTGGTCACCATATCTCCGGAGCATCTTCCGCTTTTCGAAAGCGCTCTGGCAGAGGTGAAGGATGAGTATGAAAAACGCTACGGAGTCCGCTACAACATCAGTTTCGTGTATCAGGACAAGGAAACGGACACTGTGGCGGTTGACAATGACAACAGGCCGTTCCTGAAAGAGGACGGGACCGTGCTTTTCCGGCCTGCCGGGCACGGCGCTCTCATCTACAATCTCAATGCCGTGGATGACGAACTTGTGTCCATAAAGAATATAGACAACGTGTGCGTGGAGAAGATGCAGCCCCTTACCGCTCATTGGAAGAAAGTGCTTATGGGAAGGGCCCTGCAGCTCCGCGACAGAATCTTCGGATATATCTATGCCCTGGACCAGATTGAGGCCTGCCAGCTTCATAACCCCGACCCGCACATCCCCGGCTACAACGCCATTCTGGAAGATGCGTTCGCCACGGATGAGGCGCAGGAGCTGTGCAACGAGATAGAGGAGTTCCTCCGTTCCGAACTGTGTGTGGAGATTCCGCTAGCAAAGGGCTGCAGGGAGCGTGCGGAAGCGCTGCGTGCGAAACTGAACCGTCCCGTGCGCGTGTGCGGAATGGTGAGGAACCTCGGTGAACCGGGAGGGGGACCTTATATCATAAGGGCCGCCGACGGCTCGACCTCCCTTCAGATTCTGGAGGGCGCCCAGATAAACAGGGAAGACAGCATTGCATCGGGGGCGATGGCCGGAGCCACTCACTTCAATCCCGTGGATCTTGTGTGCTGCCTGCGCGACAGCGAGGGAAAGAAGTTCAATCTGCTGGACTTCGTGGATGAGGAAACCGGATTCATCAGTTCCAAGAGCTACCAGGGAAGGGAACTCAAGGCGCTGGAACTTCCGGGACTCTGGAACGGTTCGATGTCGGACTGGAACACCCTCTTCGTGGAGGTTCCGGTAGAGACTTTCAATCCTGTGAAGGTTGTTCTGGATCTTCTGAGACCCGCTCATCAAGAGGCCTGATGCCTTTCAGCACCCCTATCTGGTTTCCCGTTACCGTGAAGGTGGCGGGAAGCCGTCCTTCTATTTCTCCGTCCAGTTCGATGATGTCTTCGGATGCCGCATCGAGCGGGATTATATGCAGTTCCCTGCACCTGACGGGAATGACGTGTTCGGACTCGTCGAGTTTTCCCGTGAAGAGTTTAGGCATTTCCTTGAGGATGGTGAGAAGGGGCATTCTGGGGATGATTGTGACGTCGAGGAGGCCGTCATCCATCGATGCCTTGGGCACCTGAAGCATTCCGCCTCCGCTGTACCTTCCGTTTCCCAGGGCAATGGAATAGCAGCTGCCGTTGAACACTTCCTTGCCGTCGGCCAGAACCATCAGCGAGATGGGCTTCAGGTGCAGGACAGTGCTCTTGAGGGCGTTGAGATAGATCATTTTGTTCCTGTGCCCGCGTTCTTTCTGTCTGTTCACCTTCTCGCAGACGTGCGAGTCGAAGCCGGTGCCTCCGATGTTGGCCATATAGCAGCAGTCGGGCTCTTTTTCTCCCCGTTTGGCGCATTGGAGCCTGATGATGTCCATCTTCCCGAAGGATTCCTTCGCCAGCAGGTCTGCGACCTTCATTGTGTCGTGGGGGAGATTGAGCGACTTTATCCAGTCGTTGCCGGAGCCGATGGGGGCTACCGACATTATGAATTCCGACGGGTCCGTCCCGGTTTCGTCGCACCACTGCATTATGCCGTTGAAAGTTTCGTGGAGGGAGCCGTCGCCGCCTACGGCAAGAATCCGCCTGTAGCCGTTGGACGCCGCTTCGTATGCGAGTGCGGTGGCGTGCTTCCTGTGGTCGGTGTAAGCCACGACGTAGGGAATCCCGAGTTTGTAGATTTTATGTTCGGCGGGAACCCATTGGCTCATAGTTTTTCCGGAACCGGCGTGAGGGTTCACGATGAAAAACCATTCGGTTTTAGTAACGTTCATTTGGCAAAATTAAGAAATAATTTGTTAAATTTGTAAGATTGTAAAAAGATTGGATTATTTATGGGAAAAATCATCTCCATTGCCAACCAGAAAGGCGGCGTGGGAAAAACCACCACTGCCATAAATCTGGCGGCATCTCTGGCAGTTCTTGAGAAGAAAGTCCTGGTCATAGATGCGGACTCTCAGGCAAACACCACCTCCGGACTCAATTTCTCTCCGAACAACGAGGAGAAACGCACTCTCTATGAGGTGATGATAGGGGCGATATCCGCCGAGGACGCCCTCATCCAGACGGAGATGACCAACCTGCATATGATGCCGTCGCACATCAATCTGGTGGGAGCGGAAGTGGAACTGCTCGATATGGAGCAGCGCGAGTCGATTCTCTGCAAGGCCATTGAGCCCATCAGGGACAATTACGACTACATCATAATCGACTGTTCACCATCGCTGGGCATAACCACAATCAACTGCCTCGTTGCGTCAGATTCAGTAATAATCCCCGTGCAGCCGGAGTTCTTTGCCCTGGAAGGTCTGGGCAAACTGCTGCAGACCATACGTCTGGTGCAGAACGAGCTTAACCCGGGACTCAACATCGAAGGATTCCTGGTGACTATGTTCGACGGGCGCACCAAGGTCCACTCCCAGGTGGTGAACGAACTGCGCGAGCATTTCAAGGAACTTGTGTTCCGTACCGTCATCCAGCGCAACATACGCCTGAGCGAGGCTCCTTCGCACGGCAAGCCCATCGTGCTGTATGACGTGATGTGTCCGGGCACGAACAATTATCTCAATCTTGCAAAGGAACTATTGGAACATAATCAGTAATATATGAGCAGAGAAAACAGGGGACTGGGAAAGGGGCTCAGCGCCGTGCTGGGCGAGTCGGCTCCCGCCGTTGACCAGTTGCGCAAGCCCGTAGGCTATTTGAACAAGGAAATCGTGGGCACCAGACCGCGTCAGGATTCTTCGGACATCTTCCGGATACCTATGGAGATGATAGAGGCGAATCCTTTCCAGCCGCGTATGTCCTTCGACCAGGAGAGCCTGGATGAACTGGCGGCTTCCATTCGTTCTCTGGGGCTCATCCAGCCAATTACAGTAAGAAAAATTTCCAATGCCAAATATCAGATAATCAGCGGCGAACGCAGGTTCAAGGCTTGCAGGATGGCCGGAATGGCGATGATTCCCGCCTATGTGCGCGACACCAACGACCAGGGTATGCTGGAGATGGCCATAGTGGAGAATGTCCAGAGAGAGAATCTGGATCCCATCGAGACTGCCGTCAGTTATCGACGCCTCATAGAAGAGTGTAACCTTACTCAGGACCAGATGGCGGACAGGCTCGGCAAGAAAAGGGCTACCGTTGCCAATATGCTCCGTCTTCTCAAGCTTCCCGTCAAGGTTCAGCACGACCTGAAGGTGGGCGAACTCAGCGTCGGCCACGCAAAGGTGATTCTGGGCGTTGACGACAGCACGGTGCAGGAGCAGCTTTGCGATTTGGTGCTTGCCGAGGGGCTGAACGTGCGTCAGCTTGAGGCCGTCGTGCGCAAGATCCAGCTTGGCCACAAACTCACCGGGGGCAGGAAAAGGAAGGAAGCGGCTCCTCTGCCCGATTCCTACGGCCGACTTGCCGGGTGTATGGGCAAATTCTTTGCAAAGGACATTTCTGTCAGGCGCAGTTCCACAGGCAAGGGAACCCTGACCATCAATTTCAGTTCCGACGGGGAAATCGACCGTTTCCTCGAAGCTTTGGAGAATGTGCAGGCATAGTCTCCGGCATATCATCACCATTCTGCTTCTCTGCCTCGGGCCCGTTGCATCCGCACAGTTCAAGGGGGAAGCGTTCACGCAGACTTACAACGACGACAATGCCAACAGGAAGGACAGCATAGACGTGCTGTTCTCCTTCAAGGATTATTTCGGGGGGCTTGCGCACAAGCACGAGATAAAGTGCGGCGTGATGTTCGCCGGTTCCGCCCTCATTCCCGGTGGATGTCAGATCTACAATAAAGACTACTGGAAACTTCCCATAGTGTACGGCGGAATCCTGGGCGGTGCAGGTGCCGGCTGGTATCTGAATTCGCACGGCAACACCGATGCCGCCAAATGGTGTTTCGTAGGAGCTGGAGTGACTTACTGGGCATCTCTGCTGGACGGCACCATACGCTATAAACCGGCCACTTACCCGCATCCCGGCAAGGCCACGATATATTCGATACTCTGCCCCGGACTCGGGCAGATATACAACAGGGAGTACTGGAAACTTCCCATATACTGGGGAGGACTGGTGGCCTGCGCATATTTCTTCGATCTCAACAGGACCAATTACGAGCGTTTCAGGAGAATATACAGGGAGGCCACCGACCCCGAGGTACAATATACGGGGCCCATCAATGCGGACACGGCGCTCTACTACCGCGACACGTACAGAAGGTACCGTGACTATTCCGTGCTGGCATTTGCAGTGGTGTATCTGCTGCAGGTGATTGATGCCAACGTGTTTTCGTATATGCACGATTTCAGTGTGGAGGATGACCTGACCCTGAACATCGAGCCCGCGGTCATTTCTCCCGACACGCAGTTCGCTTCGTGCAACGGCGTCCCGTCCGGTGTGGGATTGAAACTGGGCCTTAAATTCTGAATTTGAAATGAAAAGATTTGCCGCCATATTCTGCCTTTCCGTTATGTGCTTTTCCGCTTTTGCCGCCGCCGGCCCCGGTGTCAGGCCGAAACGTCCGGGCAAGAAGGAGATAATGCTGGAAAACAGCAGGCTGAAGATTTCACTTGATTCGCTGACCCGTGTCGTTGACAGCCTCACGGCCGTTTGGCACGATATGGAAAACAGCGTGGCCGATGTTGTGGATGAGATAGAGGATACCGTGGAATATTCCCCCGAGGTCACCGACAGTCTGCTGGCCTTGTGGATGGAAAACCGGAGAATCGGGCTTCTGGAGCAGGAGGAGTACGATATGGACGTGGAGAAGTTTACGTCCAACGTGCCGGACAGCGTGATGATGCAGAGGCTGGTTGCAATGAATCCCTACATCACGCTTCCGTTCAATGAAACGGTCAAGAATTATATGATTCTGTATGCGGAGAAGATGCCGACCAATATGGGACGCCTTCTGGGCTTGAGCGCATATTATATGCCCATTCTGGAGGAGACCTTCGCAAAGTACGGACTTCCCCTGGAGCTCAAGTATCTGGCCGTGATTGAGTCCAATCTCAATCCGACGGCGCGCTCCCGTGCCGGAGCCCTGGGTATGTGGCAGTTTATGTACACCACGGCCCGTTCCTACGGTTTGAAAATCAACTCTTTCGTTGATGAGCGTATGGATGTGGAGAAATCGGTGGATGCGGCGGCCCGCTATCTGAGGGATGCTTATGACGTGTTCGGCGACTGGAATCTGGCCATCTGCTCTTACAACTGCGGGCCGGGCAACGTGCAGAAGGCCATACGGCGTTCCGGAAGCCGCGAGTTCTGGAATCTTTATCATTATCTGCCGAGGGAGACGCGCGGCTACGTGCCGGCTATGGTGGGGGCTATGTATGCAATGACTTACTACCGCGAATACGGGATAGTGCCTCAGGATGTCGGAATGCCCGCCGCAGTGGATACCTTCCACGTCAACAGGAATCTTCATTTCCGTCAGATAAACGAGACCGTGGGCGTGCCTATGGACATAATCAGGGAGTTCAACCCGCAATATACGCAGTCCATCGTTCCCGGCAGCGAGGGAACCTGCATTCTGCGCCTGCCCTACAAGTGGACTTCATCTTTTCTTGCGGTGGAGAAGGATACGCTCTATACCCATCTGGCCGATTCTCTTCTGAGTCCCCAGGTGCTCAAGAACATCAGGGAATACGGGACCGCCACGGGAGGAATAGTGTATAAGGTGAAGAGCGGAGACTATCTGGGCAAGATTGCCGCAAGGTATCACGTGTCCGTGAAGCAGATTATGAGGTGGAACCATCTCCGCAGCACAAATCTGAGGATAGGGCAGAGACTGGTCATTTACGGAAGATAATATTAACTGTATAAAAATATGAAAGGAAAATCTTTGATGGCAACAATGATAACTCTTACTGCCATTTCCGCGGCATCCTGCTGCAATCAGGGGAAAGTCCCTGCAATAGACACGGCGAATCTTGACACTTCCGTGGCTCCCGGTGAGGATTTTTATGCCTATGCTACCGGTGGCTGGCAGAAGAATCATCCTCTGAAGCCGGAATATTCGCGTTACGGTTCATTTGATGTGCTGTCGGAGAACAACGAGATCCGTCTCAACGATTTGTTCAAGGGTCTTGCATCCGCAAAGACGGAGGAGGGCAGTGCGGACCGGAAGATTGCCGATTTGTACAATATGGGGCTCGATTCCCTTAAGCTCAACGAACAGGGCATCTCTCCTGTGCTTCCTTTCGTCAAAGAGTTGGAAACTGTGGTTGATGCTCCGAGTTTTGCCGTGGCGTCGGCCAACTGTGAGAAATACGGTGTGGGTTCCATATACGGCATTTATGTGAGTTCCGATATGGTGGACTGCAACAGCCAGGTGCTGTATCTGGGTGAAAGCGGTCTGGCCATGCGCAACAGGGATTACTACCTTCTCCCCGAGCATCAGGCGCTCCGTGAGGGTTACAGGGCATTTCTGGAGAAGATATTCACTCTTGCCGGCTATGAAAACGCCGCCGAAATCGCTTCCGACGCTTTCGAGGTGGAGATGGCGATTGCAGTGCCTTACTGGTCGATGGTCCAGCAGCGTGACGTTGAGGCTCAGTACAATCCACGGAGCAGCGCCCAGATATTCGCCGCATATCCCCATTTGAATCTTGACAAGTTCTTCGCCGCACTCGGAATAGCCGAACAGCCGAAGATTATCGTTGAGCAGCCTTCTTATTTTGAGGCCATCGACAAGATGGTTGCCGGCATCGATCCCGCCAAGCTCCGCCATTATCTTCAGGCCAAGCTGTTGAGCGATGCCTGCGGAAGTGTGAGTGACGGGTATTATACCGCTTATTTCGATTTCTTCTCGAAGCAGATGGGCGGAGTGCAGGAGCAGAAGCCCCGTTGGAAGAGGGCTATGGCCGTTCCCAACAGAATCCTCGGAGAGGCTGTGGGAAAGATGTATGTGGAGAAGTATTTCCCCGAGAAGGACAAGGAGAGGATGCTGGGTATAGTCAGGAATATCCAGACGGCATTGTCCCAGCATATCGATGCTCTGGAATGGATGAGCGCGGAAACCAAGGCCAAGGCTCAGGAGAAACTTGCCGGCTTCACCGTGAAAATAGGATATCCCGACAAATGGAAGGATTATTCCTCGCTTGTGATTGACCCGGACCTCAGTTATTACGAGAATCTCCGCAATGCTTCGGAATGGTATTTCAACGACAATCTTTCCGAACTGAACAAGCCCGTTGACCGCGAAAAGTGGCATATGTCGCCCCAGACTGTCAATGCATACTACAATCCTACCACCAATGAAATCTGTTTCCCCGCCGGAATCCTTCAGCCTCCTTTCTACAATTCCGATGCTGACGATGCGGTGAACTACGGTGCAATCGGCGTGGTCATCAGTCACGAGATGACTCACGGATTTGATGATCAGGGACGTCTTTTCGACAAGGAGGGCAATATGAACAACTGGTGGAAGGAAGAGGATGCGGCCGCATTCAGGGAGAAGACCGCACGGCTTGTCGCCCAGTTCGATGAGGTTGAGGTGCTGCCCGGTGTCAAGGCAAACGGTTCCGCGACTCTCGGAGAGAACATCGCCGACCAGGGCGGCCTCCGCATAGCATATACGGCAATGCAGAATTCCTTCGCAGGCGGACATCCCGCACCCGTCGATGGATTCACCGCAGAGCAGAGGTTCTACCTCGCCTATGCAAATGTGTGGGCACAGAACATCACTGATGCTGAAATCACCCGCAGGACCCTCACCGATGTCCACTCACTCGGCTGCAACCGCGTGAACGTGTCGGTGCGCAATCTTGAGACCTTCTTCACCGCCTTCGGCATCAAGGAAGGCGACAGGATGTGGCGTCCCGAGTCCGAGCGTGTAATTATCTGGTAACCTTGCGCAATTCCCAGAAAGCGACGGCGGCGGCAGCGGCTACGTTGAGGGAATCG
>JAKSKJ010000032.1 GCA_024401795.1 Bacteroidales bacterium
GGACGGATGAGGACTTCTGTCACATCCTTAAGGGACTCCCGAAGGGCGTCGATGTCCGTAGGTATATCGGTTCCGCCGTAATGGTAAGGAATGAAGATTCCGGGCCTTATGGCCTTCACCACGTTCGCGCATTGCTCTACGGTCATAGTATAGGGCTTGTTGCAGCAGACGAAGGCAATGTCTATGTCCTTTATGGCAAGAACGTCCCCGTTGTCTTCTGTATCTCCCGACACATATATGCGCTTGCCGGCAATGGTAATGATATACCCGGCATCTCCCCTCTCCTTCGGATGGAAGGCCAGCTGCTCGGGACTGATATTGTAGGCGGGGACTGCTTCCACGGAAATCCTGTCGAACGGCTCGATGACAGTGCCGACAGCCAGTTTGGTATAGCCGTCAGCCGTTCCGGAAAGAATCTTCACAGCATTGGTGTCAAGATGGTCGAAATGGTCGTGTGTGACGAGAATCAGGTCAGCCCCGGGCTCCCCTTCCCAATCTGTGTTCTCCCCTACCGGATCGACGTAGATATGCTTTCCAAGCGCCTCGATGCCGATGGAAGCGTGACCGTAGTAAGTAAAAGTGATTTCGGTGCCGTCCTCGGCCCTGAAGCTGTCCTGAGCGTACTTGGACGTTTCATTCGAGCTACACGAGATGAGTGCGAGTGTTGCCATTGCAGCAAAGATTTTTTCAGTTGACATAAAATTCTCCAGTTTCAAATAATCGATAAATCCGTTTCAAGCCATTCCGGTGTTTCTGTATCTGTTCTGACAGTATATCAAAAGCTGTCTATCACATCCCAACATACATATCCTTCCCGGACATATCCGGTGTCCCCATTTATTTCAATTGCGAACCAGCCATCCTTATAACCCTTACAACTATAGGTTTCTGGGCAATATCCTTCTATGTGTTCCAGTTTACCGACCACGTCGGAAAGGCTGTCCGGAACCGCGTACGCAGGCATCTCTCCGGGTTCACTCAAATAAACGATTCCTTTCCCGTCGCAGGCATACCAGGTTTCCACCTCCGCCTCTTTCTTCGGCACTGTGAAGGTATCCTGAATATCTCCCGTATATGAAGTTTCATCTTCACTGACATATCTTGCAACCTCACCGCCGTTTATGATGATGACCTTCTTCCGGGGTGAAGCATCCCGAAGGTCCCAGGCGACCTCATCATCAATAATCAGTGCCACCTTGGAACGTTCATATAAGAAAACAGCGGCACAGGCCAAAGCAAGCGCCCCGACGGCAACAAGCGTGAATGCAAGAGGTTTTTTCATCATACTGAGGGTTTATCAGATTACAAATTAGAGATATCTGCTCCATTCGACGGATTTCACGAGCCGCTCGTAATTAGGGGGAAGGTATCCGTTCAGATTGTATTCAACCAGGAAACACTTGAGGGCCTGATACGGGATAATCAGGTCATCGGCCTCTTCGACACTGAGGCGGCCTCCGAAATATTCGTCCACGAATGAGGCCCACACCTTCACGCCCATTGCGGCATCAATGTGAATTTCCTTCTTGCGGAACTCGTCATCGGATGTGACGCAGATGCAGCGCATCATTCCAAGGTCCAGATACGGGCAACCGCGGGCAAAATAGCCGAGATCGATGAAATAGAGATTGTGCGGCAGGGAAAGCGGCGCTCCGAAGGGCAGAGTACTTATCACATTGCCTATGTGCATATCGCCGTGAAGGGCTGTCGGAGAATCAGGTATGCTTTGCAGAAAGGCCGAAGCCTGCCTCTTCTGATCCGCATCGAGATAGACGTCAGCATCGAGCAAAGACTGGAACTGGGGTTTGGCATCGGGGAAAGAGCCCTCCGGACACTCCGTAGAATGCAGCCTGAGACAGAAACGGGCAAATTCCCGGGCAAACTCATCGCAGCGTTCCGGCTCATCGGCAATCATTCGCGAGAAACTGCGCTTGCCCGCAATACGGCGGAACCTTATCCCTATGCGTTCCCCATCCGTGACAAGTTCTCCCGGTTCCGGCGACGGGATTCCCAGACCATACACTTTACGGGCAACCTCAAGTTCCCTGAGGATGGGCTCTTTGGGATATTCCTTGTTGTACAGTTTGAGCATCACAGAATTGTCGGATATGCAGTCGAAGCTCTCACCGTTCGCTCCGGCACCCGATTTCCTGTAATCCGCCAGATTTATTTCAACTATATCCATTCCTGTAAATTCCAACACAACAGTATTTTCCAGGTAGTCGGGAACATCAAACCGCCGTCGCCCCGGTATCGATTTGATTATTCCACATACAGAAGCAGTCCCTTAAGATACTCCCCTTCCGGATGATAAATGTTGACCGAATGGTCGGCGGGCTGGCAAAGCCTGTCAAGAATACGCACTCTGCGTCCGGTCGATGCGGCGGCAGAGAATACGGCCAGAGCAAACATTTCCTTGTCCACCACCTGGGAACAGCTGAAAGTAAATACAAGCCCCCCGCGTGCCACCTTTGAGATGGCCGCGGCATTCAGTCTCTGATACGCACGGAGAGCATTCTTGAGCACTCCACGATGCTTGGCGAATGCTGGAGGATCCACAATCATCAAATCATACTTCCCTTCCTCGCATTTTCCCAAAAAATCAATGGCATCGCAACAGAAAGACGTATGCTTGCCACAGTCTCCGAAATTAAGGGCGACGTTCCTGTCAACCATAGCCATCGCCTTGGCGGAAGAGTCAACGGAATCCACGTGAGATGCACCCCCGGCAAGAGCATATACGGAAAAACCTCCGGTATAGCAGAACAGATTCAGGACGTTTCGGCCGGAGGCATAACGTTCCACAAGAGCCCTGTTCTCCCGTTGGTCCAGAAAAAAACCGGTTTTCTGCCCTTCCGACCAGTTGACAAGGAAACTGTGGCCATTTTCCATAACGGAAACGGTATCTGCAGCATATCCCTCGCGTTTGTACAGGTAGCCGTCCACAAGGTCCAGCCCCGCCTTGAAAGGTGCCGTTCCGGAACTTTTGTCATATACAGCCTTGAGTTCGTCACCATAAACGGCCAACAATGCGTCGGCAATCATCCTGCGGCTTCGGAACATCCCGGCGGAATGAGCCTGCATCACACACACACCGTCATAAAAATCAACAATCAGGCCGGGCAGACCGTCTCCCTCTCCGTGAACCAGACGATAACAGTTGGTGGCGGAGTCCGCGCAAGCCAGTCCCACGGACCGGCGTACTTCAAGTGCAGCGCTGATGGCATTGAACCAGAAATCAGATGCGAACGGATCTCCGCAGAACGACAAAACCCTAACGGCTATGGAGCCTATCTGATAATGGCCGGAAGCAAGGAACTCGCCTTCTGCCGAATATACGGCGACAACATCCCCTTCCGCAGGCTGGCCTACGATTTGGGAAATGGCACCGGAAAAAACCCAGGGATGGAATCTGCGCAAAGATTCATCACGACCTTTCTTCAGATACAGTTTTGTCATTTTTCTTGCGTTTGTGTCTTCTCCTCTTCCTGTTCTGTGTCGGCTCCGCTTCCGGGGCAGGAGCGGCCTCCACCGGCTTGGGACGCTGCTCGGGAGGGAGTTTTTCTTCCTCACTGAGCGGATGCTTTTCCGTCTTCAACAGTTTCAGATACATTTCCCTGCATACCCAGGCATCGGTGGCCGCATAAAGTTGCTGCGATTCGGACAATTCATCCGCTTCCCAGTTGGACAGCTGCTGTGTCTTGGAAATCTTCACACCAAGAATGTTTGCAGCCAGTTTCTTCACGCTCTTGTCCCTTATTCCCCACTGCCAGGCTATCTTTTGAAGGTCAACGAAACCGGCCTCGACGAAAGACGCCCTCTTCTGCAGGCCGCACACGTCATCGTGCGATGCCGCCCCTATTTTCAGAATGGCTGGGTTGGACAATATCGAGCACAACCTCCTTCGAAGTCCCATCTGATTAAGCCTGAACAGATATGCATGGTCAGGCCCTGACAATTGCAGGAGCGCAACCTTATTGTGTTTTGCCGTTGGTGAGAACACGGGCCTCGTCTCCGTATCAAACCCTATCACTGTCTGTGACTTGAGATACGACAAGGCACGCAGGTATTCGAAACCAGGGCTGCTTATCACGTGAATCTGTCCTTTGAAAGCGCCCAACGGCAGCTTCTCTATCTCTTCCGACGTGACGGTCAACTTATACATATCCTATTTTGACAGATACTTGCTGTTATACTCGATGATGATATTTGACATAATGTCTGAAATGCCGTTCCTCTGGATGTTAAGGTATGATTCCTCCTTCGGGAACGCAACCTTGTGGGTGAACAGGTTCCTCTCGCGCAGGATTCGATAGCACTCCTCCCTGATTATCGGAGCGGATCTCACAATCCGGAAATCCGGTGACAGGAATTCGGAATATTTCAGATATTCGGCATTCATAACCGAACGGATTTTCCCGACTTCATCCTCGTACTCACTTGAATCAATGACCATATCGTCAACAAGAAGCGCATCCACAGGACTTTCATTGCCCTCCTCTATGTAGAAATCCAGAAATTCCGCAAGACTCGAAGTTTTGCCTGATGGAGCGGCAACGACGCATTTAACTGAAGTGAATCCGGATTTCAGGGCCGCATTGCCGCATATTTCCAGATAGATTCCGGCATCGGCACGCTCCTTTGATGTGATGACAGCTACGGTCATACCATCTCTCACGACTATCTGCTCCATTGCCTTCGACATCGGGCTCACTACCGGCAGCCGGCAGGAAGATGCACGCAGGAGAGAATCCACATCGAAATATCCGTAAGCCGATGCGGCCGGGGATGCTATCACAACCATTTTGGCGGCACTCTTGTGACCGAGTCCTACGTCGTCGAAGGGACTGAGGAAACACAATGTATCCACAGCCTTCAGCATCGTTCTTACAGTAAGTTCCCGGAGAACTTCCGTCTTTCCGGAAATCACCAGACTGTCATAGGAACCGTTGGCGGCATCAGCCAGCACGGCTATTGTTTCTCCGGCGAAATCAGGCAGTCTGTCAGGCCCCAACACTCCGTCGATATTGTCCCTGTCGTCGCTGTTCTTCAACTCATTGCTCACGAAGGCACAGGATGACTGGTCCCCTATCACATAGATAGCAGCATCGTGCTGCAGCGGGTCATAAGATTTCAATATCATATATTCGGGACTTTCCTTGTCTCCGAGTATGGATTTCACGAACTGAATCGTCTGTTGCCCGATAGAATGTACTTTGGGCCCGCAAGATACTGCGGACAGTGCAGCCAGCGCAACGGCGAAGAACTTTTTTAATTCAACCGACATCATACCTTAAACAGGGCGAAAGCCACGTTCATAAGAATATATACCACGAAAGCCAACAGGACGGCAAGCGACCAGTTGAGTCCGACAATCAGGACAATCGCAACACAAAGCAGGCAATTGACGGCAAAAGCAAGTCTCTTCCTTTTCAGAATCGCAGTATCCTTACTGGAGAACTTCATCGAGAACATCGGAAGTTCGCAAACCAGCAATGCGGACAGAACAACGGAAATCACCGGGATGAAAACGGGACCGGCCACCAGTGAGCACAGGAAACCGTCTGGTTCGAAGGCGGTGAAATAACAGAGCGAACCGCAAATGATGGCACAGGCCGGTGTCGGCAGACCCAGGAAACTATCGTGCTGACGCTCGTCAACGTTGAACTTTGCCAGACGGATGCCGCTGAACACCGCTATGCATACCGGGGCCCAGCACCAGAGTGTCTCGCTGAACGAGCAGGCCTTCATAAGATTGATGAACATCACCGACGGAAGCACACCGAAGGTCACCACGTCCGCAAGGGAGTCCAGTTCCTTGCCGAGGTCGGAATATGCGTCCAGCGCCCTTGCGGCCAGACCGTCACAGAAATCGAATACGGCTCCCGCAAGCATTGCATAGAAAGCGTAATCGAAACGGCCCCTGAATGCAAAAACCACTCCGACGACACCGCAGAGCAGGTTCATCGAAGTGATAAAGTCCGGAATATATTTTTTTATCATCAATTGACGCCGAGTTTATTCCTAAGGTCCTTGGAGACAGCATCCTTGTGCATGAACACGTCTATGGTCTGAGCCTTTACGAAAGCTTCGGAAGCATACCAGATGCCGTTATATTTGCTCTTGGTTCCCCAGGAATTCTTGACCATATAATATTTCTTGCCGTTCTGATCCTTGGCAATGCCGAAAATCTGCATTCCGTGATCGTCGGTAAGAGTCTTGTTGTCGAATTCGAACTGGCGGCTTTCCTGTGTGGGCTCAACCTCGTTGATAACGACTTCCGTCGCAGGCTTTGCCTCTTCCTTACCCACCCAGTGTTCCTGATCGGAACCGGTAGTCGAGAGTTCACCTTCCTTGAGCAGAATTGCAAGTCCGTTTCTGGTGAATCCCCAGCGGCTCACGTCCGCACCCCAGCAAATGGTATATCCTTCATTGATGGCAGTGTCTATGACCGTCATAAGTTCATCGATGGGGATGTTGTAGTCTTCTCCCCAACGCCAGTTGTCACACAATTCGAGGGCGAATTTCGTGTAGAAAGGATGATGGGTGAAAGAAGTGAAGGAAATATAATTGTCAGGATTGATTTTCATAGCATCCCTGTAGCTCTGGGGAGTATATTCCTTGCCGTTGACGGTAAAGGTTTCCGGCCAGGCTCCGAGGTATGCATCAAGCACGCCCTTGAACCCTTTTTTCCAGGCAGTGGTGAGTGTTCTGTTTGGATTTGATGCGACAGCGCCCACATAAGCCTTCAGGACGGCATCGAGTTCGCTCTGCTGGGGCAGGTCGGAACCGTACTGCATACCGGACATCGCCTCGTTGGTCACGATTCCGTAATCCCTCACCACGTCGAGCACGTCTCCGCATTCGGAGCCGGCGCTGAACCCGAGTTTTCCGTCAAGTCTTACAAACTTCTCCGCCCTGTCAAGGTAGGAATGGCTTACAACGAAGAACTCGGAGAAGTCGGGATATGCAAGCGTATCTTTGATGTTGTTGATTCTTATGGCTTCGGATTCAAGGAAACCTATACCGGAAAAAGCCCAGCAGGTTCCGCTCCTGTGCTGATTTTTAACGGGAGTAATAGGGTTTGCCTTGACGGTGGTGAATGTCATTTCGGGGAACCTGGGTTCTTTTCTCTGTCCGAAAGCGGTGACAGTAAGCGCAATGAGCGCGATTGAAACTAATGTCTTTTTCATAATAGTATTATATTTCAGGCGTAAATATACAAAAAATATGGCGATTCCGCTACTGCTTGCCGGCAATCGAGCGAATCATGGATGCGGCAATGGAACGCGAGGCTCCGGACTGGCCAAGGCTTTTGCGGATTTCCGAATAACTTTCAAGCATCGCGGAACGGTATGCGGAGTCCGAGACAAGTCTTGTCACTTCTTCCGTCACTTTTTCCGGAGTAAAATCCTCCTGCACCAGTTCACGGAACGCAGGACGTCCGAGGCACAGATTTCCCAGAGAAATGAACCTGATGTGCTCCATCACCTTCAGAACGTGCCTTGCAACATAGGCAGTAAGAGGCGAAGTGCTCCAGCAGACCACCTGAGGAACGGCTATCAAAGCGGCCTCCAACGATGCTGTGCCGGAATTGATGACGGCTGCATCAGCAAATTTGAGCACGTCATAGGTCCTGCCGAACACTATTTTCACGTATTTTTCCATTCCGGGCTTGAGAAACGGTCTGTAATCCTCTTCCGTGCGCGCCGGAGCCCCCGCAATCACGAAACGGTATCCGGAATACGCGGGCATCGAATGCATCCTTTCCATCACTTCGACGCAAACCGGCATCATCCGGCCTATCTCCCCTTTTCTGGAACCGGCAAGAACGGCGATATACTTCCCTTCTTCCGGACGGACATAGTTGTGATTGTCAACGGCATCAAGCAACGGATTGCCACAATATTCAAACGGTATTCCCTTCCTCGTGAAATAAGGAATCTCAAACGGAAAGACTATGAACAACTTGTCAACCCAGGCCTTGAGCTTCCGGTTCCTTCCCTCCCTGGAGGCCCAGGTCTTGGGGGCAATGTAATAAAAAACCTTTATACCCTTGGAATGGCAGAACTTCGCGATTTTCAGATTGAATCCGGGGTAATCGATGAGTATCACCACATCCGGTTTCCAACCCAGAATATCCTTCTTGCAGAATGAAAGATTGCCGAGCAGCTTGCCGGCCTTCGCCAGCACATCCGTAAGCCCCATCACCGCCCCCTCCCTGTAATGCCGCACAAGGCCGGTGTCAGTGCCTGCCGGGTGTGCGCCCCCGAGGGGGCTTAAACCAGAATCAACGCCCCCTCGGGAGCGCACATCCGGCAGGCAGGCCCCGCTCATCAGGTCACCGCCCCAGAAGCGGAACTCCGCATCCGGATCCTCGGCCTTCAATCCACGTATGAGGTTGCTTCCGTGCAAATCGCCGGAGGCCTCCCCTGCTATAAGATAGTATCGCATAATCTATTTATTTCAGCGTAGTCGGTATTGTCTATGTTTCCCGGGGTGACGGTCACCCAGCCCTGCTGAAGCAGGAGATGGTCCGCATCCTCCGGATTCCCTTCCCTGCTGACGAAATCCCCCGCCATCACCACAATCTTTTCGTCAGGGTCCGCCGCGGCCAGATACCTTTCATCTTCGGCAGTGGGTTTGCGGCCTCTCTCGGCAAGGAACTCCCCGAAATCCCGATATTCCTTTTCCCAATGTCCCTTGCCCATACACGTCACCCTGACGCCCTTCGCTTCGGCGGCGGGAACAGCCGGGAAATTGATGTTGTAGAATTCACCGTACCGCCCGCTCAGATTTGGAATCAGCCTCTCCAATATGGAAGGCAACATCTCTTCCACTATCGAAAAGTCCGCATCGGGACTGAAATCGTCAAGACTGACCGCTATTGACGGAACACCGTTCACGGCCCCTTCCATAGCCGCCCCCACAGTGCCTGAATATATGGATGCCGTAGCGGCATTGGAGCCGTAATTCACTCCCGCAACCACCAGATCCGGCTTCTCCGGCCACAGAATATTGTCCAAACCGTATTTCACGCAACTGGCCGGGGTGCCGTCCAGATACCACCAGTCCTCACCTTGTCCGGAGCGCAAGTGTTTCACAGCTATTGGCCTGTAACCCATAGTTACAGCCATAGACATCCCGCTCTGAGGCGTCTTCGGAGCCACGATGAGCAGTTCCCCGAAAGGGCGCAGACATTTCACCAGGGAACGCAATCCTCCGGCATTGATTCCGTCATCGTTTGTAATCAATATTCTCATTCTGCAAAATTTCAACAAAGATAATTGATTTTCGCTACAAATTTTGTAAATTTGCGAGCCTTCAAAAGGCGGGAAAGAAATATTTGTTTAACTTATATCTAAAACACACAATGATTAAACTTGGTATTAACGGATTTGGCCGCATCGGCCGTATGGTTTTCCGTGCAGCTGTCGAGAACTTCGGCAAAGACATTCAGGTTGTAGGCATCAATGACCTTCTCGATGCTGATTATCTTGCTTATATGCTCAAGTACGATTCCGTACACGGAGAGTTCAAGCACGACATCAAGGTTGACGGAAACTATCTTATCGTTGACGGAAACAAGATTCAGGTCTTCGCGGAGAAGGATCCCGCAAACATCACCTGGGGCGCTCTCGGTGTTGACGTAGTCGTTGAATCCACAGGTTTCTTCCTGACAGAGGAGCTTGCATCCGCACACATCAAGGCTGGTGCGAAGAAAGTCATCATGTCCGCTCCTTCAAAGGACGCCACCCCTATGTTCGTTTACGGTGTCAATGACAAGACCTACGCTGGCCAGACCATTATCTCCAATGCTTCCTGCACCACCAACTGCCTCGCTCCCATCAGCAAGGTTCTCAACGACAAGTTCGGTATCGTGCGCGGCCTTATGACCACCGTTCACGCTGCAACGGCTACCCAGAAGACTGTTGACGGTCCTTCAAAGAAGGATTGGCGCGGCGGTCGCGGCATCCTCGAGAACATCATCCCTTCATCCACCGGTGCAGCAAAGGCTGTAGGTAAGGTTCTCCCCGTTCTCAACGGCAAACTTACCGGTATGAGCCTCCGCGTCCCCACCTCCGACGTCAGCTTCGTTGACCTCACCTGCGAGCTTGCAAAGCCTGCTACCTACGATGAGATCTGCGCCGCTATGAAAGAGGCTTCCGAAGGCGAACTCAAGGGTGTTCTCGGATACACCGACGAGGCTGTCGTTTCCACAGACTTCCGCAACGATGCCCGCACCTCCATCTTCGACGTGAAGGCCGGTATCCAGCTTGATCCTACTTTCGTAAAGGTTTGCGC
>JAKSKJ010000033.1 GCA_024401795.1 Bacteroidales bacterium
CCGACAGTCCTCCGCAACTCCATATGCAGCAAAGCCGTCGCCGACACGCTTACGCGTGCATTGAAGGCTGTAACGGAAGACGGAACGGCGAAATGGAGCCTGCGCGGCTGCAAGGTCGCAGTCGCAGGCAAGACCGGCACATCGTTCGGCACCTTCCCCAAAGGACAGCGCGGTGCCGACCCGTACCACGATCCGGGAGGAAGAAGAAAATACCAGGGAACCTTCGTCGGATACTTCCCTGCCGACGACCCGCAGTACTCGGTAATCAGCACGGTGTATTCCTACCCTACAATCAGAAGCTATCAGGGAGGCGGAATACCCGCCAGAGCCATCAAAGCTCTTATTGACCGATTATATACAATAGACCCTTACTGGCAAAAAAATATAGAAAATATAGAGGCATGCGACTCGGAGAAGCAATAAAAAATACCGGTGCGGAGATTCTGCACGGGAACCCGGACAGCGAAATCGTTGCCATCTGCAGCGATTCGAGGAAAGTGGTCCCCGGCGCACTGTTCATAGCAGTCAACGGCTGCAAAGTAGATGGGCACAAGTTCGTGGAATCAGCAATGGCGGCAGGAGCAGTGGCGGCCGTCAGTGCCGACAGGCGCGGTCTCGCCCTCATAGCAGACGCTTTCTACGGCCACCCTTCCGGCAAACTCAAACTTGTCGGCATCACGGGCACCAACGGCAAGACAACCACGGTGACACTGTTGTACAATATGTTCCGCAATCTGGGCTACGAATGCGGCCTGCTCTCCACAATAGCCAATTACGTAGGTCCGAGGCGTCTTGAGACAGAGAACACGACGGCAGACCCCATCACCATCAATGCATTGATGAGCGAAATGGTGGAAGCCGGCTGCGAGTTCTGCTTCATGGAGGTAAGTTCGATAGGTGTCGAACAGGAGCGCGTAACCGGTCTGGAATTCAGAGCCGGCATTTTCTCCAATCTCACCCACGACCATCTCGATTATCACGGCACATTCGCGGAATACCTCAGATGCAAGAAAATGTTCTTCGACAATCTGCCTTCCAGCGCATCTGCCATCATCAACACCGACGACAGGAACGGACTCGTGATGGTCCAGAACACAAAGGCGAAGACAGTCACCTATTCCTGCCATTCCGGAGCAGACCACTGTTGCCGGATTGTGGAGGAGGGCTTCGAAGGAATGATGCTCAAGATTGACGGCACCGAAGTGTGGACCAGACTCGTCGGAGCGCACAACGCCTACAACGTCCTGGCAGTATATTGCACGGCAGTCGAACTGGGTGCGTCCAAAGAAGAATCGCTGGTGGCCATAAGCAGGCTCGAATCCGCCCCGGGGAGGCTGGAAACGCTCAGAGGACCCAGGGACATCAACGTAATCATCGACTATGCGCATACTCCCGATGCACTCGAGAATGTGCTCAACACCCTTCGTGACGTGGCTCCGGAGCGCAAATTGATTTGCCTTTTCGGATGCGGAGGAGACAGGGACAGGACCAAGAGGCCCGAAATGGCGGCCGTTGCGGAAAAACTCGCCGACAGCATTTTCGTAACCTCCGACAACAGCCGCACCGAACGCACTGAAGACATAATTGAAGAAATCAGAAAAGGGTTCTCCCCTCTCGGTGCCGCAAAGGCAATAAGCATCCCGGATCGCAGGGAAGCCATAAGGACAGCGATTCTCACAGCCCCGCAAGGCGCCACCGTACTGCTCGCCGGAAAAGGCCACGAGACCTATCAGATCATCGGAACGGAGAAGAAGCATTTCGACGAGCGCGACATAGTGAACGAAACTTTCAAGACCATAGCATAATGTTATATCATCTTTCACAATGGCTTAACCAGACTTTCGACGTCCCCGGAACAGGATTGATGAACTATCTCTCGTTCAGGGCGATGCTCGCGGCAATCATCAGCATGCTGATTGCATTCATAGCAGGCAATTCAATCATCAAATGGCTGCAGAAGAAGCAGATAGGCGAAACCATCCGGGACCTCGGCCTCGAAGGGCAGATGCAGAAGAAAGGCACGCCCACTATGGGTGGGATAATCATTATCCTCGCTGTCACCGTATCCGCCCTGCTGGTCTGTGACCTTACCAGCATCTACACCATCCTGCTGCTGGTCACCACACTGTGGTGCGGCGCAATAGGCTTCGCCGATGACTCCATCAAGGTGTTCAAGCACAACAAGGAAGGACTCAGCGAAAGGGGCAAGCTCATTTCACAGTTCGCCCTCGGGCTGTTCATAGCCGTGATGATGTGCGTAAGCACAAGCATCCATACGGACAGCATAGTCACCACAATCCCCTTCGTGAAAGCGCACGAATTCGATTACAGCTGGCTTTCTCCCTTCAGCGGGCAGATGGGTGTCTATTGGACCTGGGGCCTGTATATGATAATCATCATCTTCGTGATTCTCGCCTGTTCCAACGGCACCAACCTCACGGACGGAATGGACGGTCTGAGCGCCGGAACTTCGGCCATAGTCGGTGCGGTCATCGGAATAATGGCCTGGCTGAGCGGTGACGTCATCGACGCGCGTTACCTCAACATAATGTACATTCCCGGCTCCGGAGAAGTAGCCATCTATATGGCGGCTTTCGTGGGCTCGCTGATAGGATTCCTGTGGTACAACACCTTCCCCGCCAGGGTGTTTATGGGTGATACGGGAAGCCTCACGATAGGCGGCGTGATAGGCGTCAGCGCCATTCTAATCCGAAAAGAACTCCTCCTGCCGGTACTCTGCGGCATTTTCCTGGTGGAAAGCCTCTCTGTCCTCATCCAGAGATATTATTTCAAATATACACGCAAGAAATACGGTGAAGGCCGCAGGGTGTTCCTGATGGCTCCCATTCACCATCATTTCCAAAGAAAGGGCATTCCCGAACCCAGAATCGTGAGTCATTTCTGGATAGTGGGAATCATCCTGGCAGTATCCACATTGGCAATATTGAAAATCAGATAATTATGGCAAGACTGGTGGTATTGGGCGGAGCAGAGAGCGGAATCGGTGCCGCAGTGCTCGCAAAAGTGAAAGGATTTGACGTATTCCTTTCCGACAACGGAAAAATCAAGGAGGAATATCTGGACACCCTCCGGAAATGGGACATTCCCTATGAGGAGGGCGGACACACGGAGGCCCTGATCCTGAATGCGGACGAGGTCGTGAAGAGCCCCGGCATCCCCTCAACTGCCCCTATGGTCAGGAAACTTACCGAAAAGGGCACCCACATCATCTCGGAAATAGAATTCGCCGCAAGGTACGATACGGCAAAGAAGATTTGCATAACGGGCTCCAACGGCAAGACCACCACCACCACGCTGATTCACTATCTGCTGATCAACGCCGGTCTGGACGCAGGCCTCGGCGGCAACATAGGCAAGAGTTACGCCCTGCAGGTAGCCACGGAGAAACACGATTATTACGTGCTGGAGATAAGCAGTTTCCAACTCGACAACTGCTATGACTTCCGTCCCGACATTGCCATAATACTCAACATAACCCCCGACCATCTTGACCGCTACGACAACAAGATGGAAAATTACGTCAAGTCCAAGTTCCGCATCGCCAGAAACCTGCGCCCCGAAGACTGCTTTATCTTCGATTCCGACGACGCAGTCACCATCGGGCACCTCAGCAAGATAGTGCTCAAGGCAAAGATGCTCCCTTTCTCTCAGGAGAAGGAAGTGGAACAGGGAGCATATCTGGACAAAGACCGCATCGTCCTCAGGTACGACGATGACGAAAGCGCCATCTACCTCAAGGAACTTGCTCTCGGAGGAAAGCACAACATCTACAATTCAATGGCGGCGGCCCTTGCGGCAAAGGCCTCCGGCATCGACAATGAGGTCATACGCAAATCGCTCAAGAGTTTCCAGCCCATAGAGCACAGGCTTGAGCCGGTTCTCACCATAAAGAACGTGCTTTACGTCAACGACTCGAAGGCAACCAACGTGGACGCCGCCTGGTATGCGCTCGAATGCCAGACAAGGCCTGTGGTGTGGATAGTCGGAGGCACCGACAAGGGGAACGACTATTCTGTACTCAACGGATTGGTGAAGGAAAAAGTCAAGTCCATAGTCTGCCTCGGAGTTGACAACAAAAAGATACACGCCGCATTCGAAAATATAGTCGGAGCGGAAAATATGGTTGACACTCTCTCGGCCGAAGAAGCCGTCCGGGCTTCCAGCAGGCTGGCAGAGCCGGGAGACGTCGTGCTGCTGAGCCCCTGCTGCGCGAGTTTCGACCTGTTCAAATGCTACGAAGACCGTGGCGACCAGTTCAAGGCAGCCGTCAAGAAACTGTAAGGAATGATGAAAAAATAAGTTGGTAAAGATTTATGAAAGATTGTTTATGGATTTTGGATATGGAATGAAGGAGCGTAGCCGTAGCTACGTGACTGAATGACATATTCAAAAGGCAAAACAAGATGCATAAAGATTACCAAGTTATTTTTTAAGAATGACTAATATGAGCAAAAAGAAGAGAACATTCTGGACATTTTTCGACAGCCTTGAAGGAGACAAGGTGGTGTGGATAGTCGTGCTTATGCTGATAATGATATCCATAGTCTGTCTGTTCTCCTCCACGTCCCGACTGCTCACGGGCAATCAGACGAGGCTGGACATCGTCAGGGGGCAATCCCTGATAGCCGCCCTCGGACTCGGTCTGATTGTCCTTTGCTACAACATCAAGAACATCAAGGTTTTCAGATGGTTCGCAAAATGGGGTGCGCTTGTCTCGATGTTCCTTCTGTTGCTGCTCGTTTCCAGAATCGATACGCCTTTCATCAAATCCATAGAGTTGAACGGAGCCCGAAGGATATTGCAGGTGGGAGGATTTCAGATACACGTCTTTGAAGTGGTGAAGGTTGCGATGGTGGTGTATATGGCGTGGGCGCTGGATGCCATCGACAGGAAGAAAGTCAAATTGAAGGTGGACGTAAAATACCAGAAAATGGTATACATCTATGCCCCATTCGTGCTTGTTACCCTTATGGTAATTCCGGGCAGCAACACCGCATCGGTATTCATCGCCGGCATAATGTTCATAGTCATCCTGCTTGGCGGAGGCAACCTCAAGGAAATGGCTCTCCTGGCGTTGTTCGCTTTCATTGTCATAGGGGGATGTTTCGGCATCTACAAGATTTCCGACGGCAAGTACCTCGAAAGAATCGGAACCGCCGTAAGCCGTCTGACGGAAAATACTGACTGGGAGAGGATTGTGATGGAAAGCCGTATGGGATCCAAGGATTATTACGACGCCCTCGACGAAATACGCCAGCCGTACAGTGCAAGAATCGCAATCCACGAGGGAGGAATCATCGGGAAAGGCCCGGGACAGAGCACACAGCGCTACGTGGTGCCCGATATGTCCGAAGACTATATGTTCAGCTTCATAATCGAGGAATACGGACTCCTCGGGGCAATCGTGGTCATCTTCCTTTACGTCAGTCTTATGGCAAGGGGAGCGCTCATAGTCAAGAACTGCAAGGACGACAAGTTTGCAAAACTCACAGTTGCCGGACTTTGCGTCCTCATCACCGGGCAGGCCTTTCTCCATATGTTCGTCAACGCCGACATCGGCCCTATGACGGGACAGACACTGCCTCTCATAAGCCACGGAAACTCGGCGTTCCTGTGCTTCTGCCTTGCGTTCGGAATAATACTTTCCATCAGCAGGACTGCCTCCAAGCCTATGGAAAAACAGCAGGAAGAAGCGGAACCGCTTATGGAACATCACGACAACATCAACGATCTTGACATTCTTGAGAAACTATGAAATATAAAAAACTTCGTGTGATAATCAGCGGCGGCGGCACGGGAGGGCACATCTTCCCGGCTGTAAGCATCGCCAACAAACTCAGGGAAGTCAATCCCGAAACGGAGATCCTGTTCGTCGGAGCCGAAGGACGTATGGAAATGGAGAAGGTCCCCGCAGCCGGATACAGGATTGTGGGTCTTCCCATACTCGGACTCCAGAGGCAGCTTACGCCCGCAAACGTCATCAACGACATCAAAGTGCCGTTCAAGCTCTGCCAGAGCCTCCACAAGGCCGGCAAGGTGATTGACGGGTTCAAACCGGACATCGTCGTGGGAGTGGGCGGATATGCCAGCGCTCCTCTTCTCTGGAAAGCCTCCCGCAAAAAAGTCCCGACTCTCATTCAGGAACAGAACGGCTTCGCGGGTCTGACCAACAAGATTCTGGCGAAACACGTCGGCAGCATCTGCGTGGCATACGAAGGAATGGAAAGATTCTTCCCCGCCGACAAGATAAAGTTCAGCGGCAACCCCATCCGCTCGGAGATTCACCCCTACGGTGATGCCGAGAAGGCGGAAGGCTTGGAATACTACAAGTTGAATCCCGGGAAAAAGCACATCCTCATCGTGGGAGGAAGCCTCGGCAGCGGAACCCTCAACAAATCGATGAAAAACTGGATAGAAGCGGGATGCCCCGGAGGAGAAGACGTGGAGATACTGTGGCAGTGCGGCAAATATTATAAACCCGGAATCGACAGCTTCATGGAAGGACGTGACCTGCCGTTCATCCATCACACCGACTTCATAGGAAGAATGGATCTGGCCTACGCCTGCGCCGACGTCATCATCAGCCGTTCCGGCGCCTCCTCCATTTCGGAAATCTGCGCCGCCCGCAAGGCCGCCGTGTTCGTTCCTTCCCCCAACGTTGCCGAAGACCACCAGACGCACAACGCAATGGCCCTCGTGAACAAGGGAGCCGCAATGATAGTCAAGGATGCCGACGCAGTGGAAAAGCTGATTCCGACTGCACTCGCGCTTGTGCACGACAGTGCCGCGATTGCAGAGATTGAAAGGAACGTTGCGCCGCTGGCCCGGCTTGATGCCGCACAGACAATAATAGACGAAATCTACAAGCTTGTTAAGGAATGACGGACGTATATTTCATAGGCATCGGAGGCATCGGAATGAGTGCCATCGCCAGATATTATAAATTCAAGGGACTCCGCGTCAGCGGTTATGACAGGACTCCTTCCGACCTCACAAGACAGCTGGAGGCGGAGGGTATCGGAGTGCATTACGAAGACGATTGCGGCTTCATTCCCAAGAACGTGGAAGACACACTCGTGGTCTATACCCCGGCCATACCCGCCGATATGGGAGAACTGGTCTATGTGCAGACCCACGGCTACCGCGTGGTCAAACGCTCCCGAATCCTCGGAGAAATCACCAAAGACCAGACCTGTCTGGCAGTGGCCGGAACCCACGGCAAGACGACAACGTCCACCCTCGTGGCCCACATCCTCACCGAATCCGGCAACGGGTGTTCAGCATTCCTCGGAGGCATTTCGAAAAATTACGACACCAATTTCCTGGTAAGCCATACCCCCACCGTAGTGGCAGAGGCGGACGAATTCGACCGCTCCTTCCTGCAGCTGCACCCCTCCATAGCGGTAATCACAGCAATGGATGCAGACCACCTGGACATCTACGGCGACCTCGCCCACGTACAGGAGGCCTTCCGCGAATTCGCTTCCCAGGTCAAGGACACCGTAATTCTCAAATACGGCCTGCCACTGACAGAAGAGCACACCGGTGCGAAGATTCTCACCTACCATTACAATGACCCGCGCGCGGATTTCCACGCGGAGAACCTGACGGTGGATGCAAGCGGACACTTCACCTATGATCTGGTACACCCCTACGGAAAGATAAGCGGAATCCGCGTAGGCACGCTCGGATGGGTGAACGTGGAGAACAGCATCGCGGCGGCGGCAATATGCCTCCGCTACGGCATAGAACCCGACAAAATCCGCCACGCCATAGCCTCCTACCAGGGAGCCAGAAGAAGGCTTGACGAGCACATCAACAACGGCAGAATAACCTATATCGACGATTATGCGCATCACCCGGAGGAACTCGCGACTGCGATATCCTCCATCAGGGAGATATTCCCCGGCAGGAAAATCACCGGCATCTTCCAGCCTCACCTCTACACAAGGACAAGAGACCTCGCCCCGGAATTCGCGAAAGCGCTGAGCGGACTCGACAAACTGATTCTTCTGGACATCTACCCGGCGCGGGAGGAGCCCATTCCGGGGGTCACTTCAGAGATTATTTTCAAAGACGTCACGGCGCCGGAGAAAGTCCTCATCGACAAGGAGGAACTTATGCCGATGCTCGAAAAAGAAAATATTGACGTGCTCGTAACCTTCGGCGCGGGCAACATAGACAGATTCATCGGACCCATCAGGGAGATGCTCGAAAAAAGATAGATGAAAGCCTGGCTGAAATACTCGATTGTTATGGCAACTGCCGCACTTCTATGCGGCGGGGTGCTGATTCTGCGTCATCACAGCAATGAAGACAAGGCTCAAATAGCCTGCCAGGATCTGGAAATCAGCATCAAAGGCGAGCACCAGTTCGTGACGGAAGCGGATGTCAGGGCCTATATACTCAACGGTTACGGTCAGGTTGCCGGCCAAAAGATAGACAGTATCCGGCTGTTCCGCATCGAAGAAATGCTTGACTCGAAAAGCGCCATACTCAAAAGCGAAGCATGGACGACCCGTGACGGCATCCTTCACGTGAGCATAGAACAGCGCAATCCGGTTGCGAGATTCGACAGGCAGGGCGGAGGTTTCTACGTGGATGACAGAGGAGGAATATTCCCGCTCCACGGCACATACACAGCACCCGTACCCGTCATCAAAGGCTCCATTCCAGTAAGTACGAGCCCCGGATACAGAGGAATGGCCCCGAAGCCGGAAGAACGCATATGGATAGGGAGCATCCTCAATCTGCTCGGCTTTATGGAAAGGGACAGGGAATGGAGAGGCAAGTTCCCGACAATGTCAGTCGGAACCAACGGCGACATCGTGCTCCAGTCCGCCGAAGGCAGGGAGAAGTTCATTTTCGGACCTCCGGACAATTTTGAAGCCAAATTTTCCAGGATAACGGAATATTATTCCCGGATAGCCCCTTCCAAGGAGGAGGGATACTATTCGTCCGTCAACGTCAAATACAACAACCAGATAGTTTGCAGAAAATAAAAAAACCCATATATGGAAGAAAGATACATAGCGGCCGTCGATCTCGGCACAAGCAAGATTGCACTGACTGTAGCGAGAGTTTATGGTGAGAGCGTCGAAATCATTTTCTACAAGGAAACACCGTCCGACTGCGTCCGGCAGAGCAAAGTGGTCAATCCCAAGCGCGCCGCGGCACCTCTGAAAGAAATCATCAGGGAGGCGGAAGAGGAGCTCGGCATCAAGATTCTCCAGGTAGTCATCGGACTTCCCCGCTTCAACGTCCGTCAGGAAACTGCATCCGCCTGTATGGAATGCAGGGATGCGTCAGCCTGCATAAGTCAGGAGGACGTGGATGCCATCAAGAACCTCGCGCTGGACACTTATCCTCTTGAGCATCCCGACAAGGAGGAAATCTACGGAGCGGTAACCCAGTCCTTCAGCACCGACGAGATGATCAACCTCCCGGAAGAGGACATCGTGGGTATGGCCAGTGAAAAGCTTGAGGGCAATTTCAAGATATTCGTGGGTCCCAGAAAGGCCGTCACCAACATAGACATAATGCTCAATTATGCCGGTGTGGCCCCCGCACGCAAGTTCTTCCTTCCCAAGGCCACGGCAGACGCTGTCCTGAGCTACGAAGAGAAGGAAAACGGCGTTGCGCTCATTGAAATGGGGGCGGGTGTCACCTCTCTGTCAATCTATCAGAGAGGCATTCTGAGGCAATATACGGCAATACCGTTCGGCGGCAAGGTCATCACCACCGACATCAAATACATCTGCGGCTTCAGGGAAGTTCTGGCAGACAACATAAAGATGGCCTACGGAGCCTGCATGCCCGACCGTCTTCTCTCCATGAAGGACAAGATAATACAGGTTGAATACAACGAGGACGGTGCCAGCAAGCAGGTTGAAGTGAAATACCTTTCCGAGATAATCACGGCGCGAGTGAGGGAAATTGTGGAAGCCATGCTTTATATGATACAGGAAAGCGGTTATGCCGAAAAACTCCGCAACGGCATAGTCCTCACCGGCGGATGCGCCAACCTTACGGGCTGCGCCAATTTCATAAAAGAGATCTCAGGCTACAACGTGAGAATCGGTTACCCGAGGAGTAAATTCATCTCGGCAGGCGGGTATCCGGGCCTCAGCGAGACCTCTGCCGCGGCATCCGTGGGAATGCTTCTGCTT
>JAKSKJ010000034.1 GCA_024401795.1 Bacteroidales bacterium
AACAGGAACCTGCCCTCGGGCAACATCGACATAGGCTCCGAAACCTACACTTTGCGTGTCCAGAAAGAATTCACCGACCCCAGCGAGCTGCTGGACATTGTGGTGGGGTCTCTCGGGGGACGCACAATCTACCTCAGGGATGTCGCCACCGTTGAGGACGGCAGCGAAGAGAGGGAGCAGGAATCCTATACCAACGGCGAACGTTCGGCCCGCATCACCATCCAGAAACAGTCCGGTGCCAATACCGTGAACGTCATACGCTCCATCAAGAAGCAGCTCGAGAAGATTGACAAGACCCTCCCGAGCGACGTGAAGGTTGTACCCATCGTTGACGGTTCCGAGGAAATCATAAACACCATACACACTCTGCTTGAGACCATCATCATCACTTTCCTGGTGGTTATGCTCGTGGTGTTCGTCTTCCTGGGCAACATGAAATCGACCCTGATCATCGTGCTGTCGATTCCTATCGCCCTGCTGGCATCCCTGGTATATCTTTTCGCCACGGGCAGCACGCTCAACATCATTTCGATGTCGGCCCTGTCCATCGCAATCGGTATGGTTGTGGACGATGCCATCGTTGTGCTGGAGAATGTGACCACTCACCTTTCCAGGGGAGAGAAACCCAAGGAGGCCGCCGTGCACGGCACTTCCGAGGTGGGCATTTCCGTCATCGCGTCCACTCTGACTATGCTCTGCGTGTTCCTGCCCCTCACGATGATAAACGGTATGGCGGGAATTATGTTCAAGGAACTCGGATGGATTGTGAGCATCATTATGATTGTATCGACCACGGCGGCCCTTACGCTGGTGCCTATGCTGTGCTCCCTGTTCCTCAAGCCCAACGAGAAATACGGGAAGCTGCACAATCTGCTCTTTACCCCCATCGACAAATTCCTCAACAAGATATCGCGCGGTTACGCCCACGTTATCCACTGGGCGACAAAACGCCGTAAAACCGTGATATTAAGTGCCTTCGCAATTTTCGTAGCCACTGTCGTCCTGCTCGGGCCCGGCATCAAGACGGAACTCTTCCCCCACGCCGACTCCGACCGTATCAACGCTACGATAGAACTTCCTATGGGCACGGCCCAGTCGGTGACCAGAGCCTTTGCCGAGGAACTCCAGAAAGACCTTCTGGCCGCAGTTCCCGAGTGCGACGCATATAATCATACTTTCGGGCAGGCTGATTCGGACAACACCTTCGCCAATATGCAGAGCAACGGCACCCATATCCTCACCATCAATATGAGAATCGGCCGTCCCGCCACCAGGACCAGGACGTCCTCGGAATTGGCCGACGTGGTGCGCGAAGTGCTCAAGAAGTATCCCGAGATCAGGAGAGCAAACGTCCGAGACGGAGGAATGATGATGGGCGGAGCCTCCAGCGTGAAGCTTGAAATCTACGGTTATTCATTCGAAGAGACAGACCGTATGGCAAAGGAATTCCAGGCAAAGATGCTGGAGAGTCCCAGTTTCTCGCAGGTGATTCTGAGCCGCGACGAATATACTCCCGAGTATCAGATGGATTTCGACAGGACCAAACTCGCCATCAACGGGCTCAATTCCACAACTGCGGGTGCAGCCTTCAGCGCGGCTATGAGCGGCTCGGTGACTTCCTTCTACCGTGAAGAAGGCGAGGAATACAATATCCGAGTGCGCTATGCCCCGGAATTCCGTACGAGTCTGGAGGATATGGAGAACATTGTGGTTTACAATGCTCAGGGAAAGCCTGTCAGGATGAAGGAACTCGGAACGGTGGTGGAGACCCTCGTGCCTCCCACCATCGAGAGAAAGGACCGCGAGCGCCTCATCACCGTCACCGGTATGGTTGCCAACAAGGTCGCTCTGAGTGAAGCTGTGGCCGAGACGGACAGGATTATCTCCGAAACGCCGGTTCCTTCCGGCATTTCGCTGGAAATTGCCGGCGATTATGAAGACCAGCAGGATATGTTCTCCGACCTCATTCTTCTGATGATTCTCATCATCATCCTTGTGTATATGGTGATGGCATCCCAGTTCGAGTCCTATATGTCTCCGTTCGTGATTATGTTCTCCGTGCCTTTCGCGGCCGTAGGTGTCATCCTCGGCTTCAGAATTACGGGAACGGCACTCGGTGCGATGGGTATGGTGGGTATCCTCATCCTGCTCGGTATTGTGGTGAAGAACGGTATTGTGCTGATAGACTACACCATCCTCTGCCGTGAGCGCGGAATGAACGTTCTGGATGCTTCAGTGACGGCCGCGAAGAGCCGTCTGCGCCCTATTCTTATGACCACCCTCACCACTGTGCTGGGTATGCTGCCTATGGCTGTGGGTACGGGTGAAGGCTCCGAGATGTGGCGTTCTCTGGGTATGACGGTATGCTGGGGACTTACCATATCCACGGTAGTGACGCTCGTGCTCATCCCTACGGTCTATTGCGTATTTGCCACCAGGCAGGAGAAACGTCTTAAAAACAGTTCGAAATGAAAGCTATATTCATAAGTTACAATCAGGCCTACAATGAGGATATCGTTGAGGTGCTGGAAAAAAACCATCAGAGGGGATATACCCGCTGGGAGGATATTCAGGGCAAGGGAGGATTCAACGGCAGACCCCATATGGGCAGTCACGGCTGGCCGGAGATGAACCACGCCATCCTCACGGTCGTCAAGGACGAGAAGGTGGAGCCCATTATGGCAGACCTCAAGGCAACCGATGAGGCGGCACCGGATTTGGGACTCCGGGCGTTTGTGTGGAATATCGAAACTTTTTATTAAATTTGTAGGGTATGGAAAAAGTTATAACCGAAAACAACATTGAAGAGATACTGGCTGCAAGTCAGCCTGTTCTCGTGGATTTCTGGGCTCCCTGGTGCGGTCCCTGCAGGGTTTTGTCCCCCACCGTGGATGAAATTGCATCCGAATTCGACGGTCGCGCCGTCGTTGCCAAGTGCAACGTGGACGATTGTGAGGACATTGCCGCAAGGTTCGGCATCCGCAACATCCCCACGCTGATGTATTTCAAGAATGGAGAGCTGGTTGACCGTTCATCCGGACTCGTCTCCAAGGCGGAAATATCCTCGAAACTCAACTCTCTTCTGTAATGGCATTCTGATTTTATGAAGGAAAAACTTCTGGTGGTGTTCTGTACCTCCAGTTCTGACATAGATTCCAAATACAATCAGGCTGCACGCGAATTCGTACGTGCAGCCTGTTTGTCCGGGTATGGGATAGTTTCCGGAGGGGCCGTCAAGGGGACGATGAAGATTGTCGCAGATGAGGCGGCGGCCTGTGGAGCGACCAATATCGGCGTGATTCCCCGTTTTATGAAGGGCGTAGAATATCCGAATCTCACGGAGCTCAAATGGACGGACACGATGGCGGAAAGGAAGGAACTGATGCGTGAGGGGACTTGTGTGGCAGTGGCCCTGCCGGGCGGCATCGGAACAATGGACGAACTGGCCGAGACTTTCTGCCTTGCCAAACTCGGGCTTTACGGAGGGAAGATATGCGCCCTCAATCTGGACGGATTCTACGACCCTTTCAAGGCTCAGCTGGACAGGTACGTGGAGAGCGGAATGATGCCGGAGAAAGACCGCAGGCTCATATCGTTCCCCGATACCGTGGAAGAACTGGTGAAAATAATCAGGAACGGTGGACAGAAATAAAATCATAGAATTGCTTGAACCCGATTGGTCCCGGATGCTGGAACTGATCAGGAATACGCTGCGGTCGGATGTCCCTCTGCTTGAGAAGACCAACAACCTGATACTCTCCAATACCGGGAAACTCCTGCGTCCTATGCTGTCTATGCTTATGGCCCGCGCCTGCGGCAAGTCCAATGAGGACAGCCTGCTTTATGCGGCCGCATCGGAATTGCTACACAATGCCACGCTTATGCACGATGACGTGGCGGATGACAGCACAGAACGCCGAGGCAGACCTTCCGTGATGTCGATTCTCGGCCCCAACTCGGCAGTCCTTGTGGGAGATTTCTGGCTTGCCAGAGCCGTGGAAATGGTTCTTTCGGCAAAGAGGAACAATGCTGTGGTCAAACTTTTCTCCAAGACCCTCACGGACCTTGCCGAAGGGGAGATGCTTCAGTTGCAGAAAGCTACCACCGCCGACACCGACGAGGAGGAGTACTACAGGATAATCTATTGCAAGACGGCATCCCTCTTTGAGGCAGCCTGTGTTTCTGCCGCCATATCGGTGGATGGCCCTCAGCAGTATTGCGAGGCTGCGAGGGGGTACGCCCGCAATCTCGGCATCGCGTTCCAGATAAAGGATGATATCCTTGACTATGCCGGCGATGATTCGCTCGGCAAGCCCGTAGGGGTGGACATCAGGGAGCAGAAAATAACGCTGCCCCTGCTTGGGGCTCTTGAGGGTTCTCCGAGAGAGAAGGAAATCAGAGGTATGATAAGAGAGATACACAACCATCCCGAATACTGTGCCGAAGTAAGGGAATTCGTTCTGGAAGGGGAAGGCATAGAATATGCGTCAGCCTGTCTGGATGAATATATTGCAAGTGCCGAGAAGGCCCTGTCTCCCTTGCCGGACACTCGGGAGAAGGAGATGCTTGTGGAAATAGCAAGGTATAATGCATTCAGGAAGGTATGACGGTTGAAGAGATGCTGCGCTCAATGGTGGATACCGGGAAGGTGCACCACGCCATTATGCTCCACGAGGATGACGGCGGAGGAGCCGTTTCCATAGCTCTTGAGTTTCTGCATCATCTCTACAACGACGACAACAAAGTCCTCAAGCTGATTCATCCCGACGTGCATTTCATATTCCCGGTCACTGCCGGAAGCCTTTCGGAGTCGTATAGTGCGGAATGGAGGGAACTGGTGCTGTCGAATCCGTATTTTACGGAGCATGACCTCACTCAGGCTCTCGGAATAGAGGGGAAGGCCGCGACCATCGCCGTCGCCGAAGCGAAGGCCCTGCTCGGGGCTATGAGCCTCAGCGCTCTGGAAGGAGGCTACCGTACTGCGCTGATTTATCTGCCCGAGAGGATGAATACGGAGTCTGCGAACCGTCTGCTCAAGCTCATCGAGGAACCTCCCGCAATGACCCAGTTCGTGATGGTGACCCATGCTCCGGAGAAAGTCCTCAAGACCATTTCGTCGAGATGCCAGCAGATAAGAATCGTGCCCGGTGAGAGAAGAACTTCGACTGTGGCTTTCGGGGAATTTTCCGCTCTTATGAATGCGCTTGCATCCAGGGATTTTCCGGCCGCATTGGAAGCCGGGGAGGCCATAGCCGCACTGCCTTCGCGTGAAAATCTCAAGGCTTTTTGTAAATTTGCGGGGGAGAGAATCCGTGAAATCTTCCTCCTGCAGCAGGGCCTGGACTCCCTGTCTTCGGCGGACGGAGAAATTTCGGCCTGGGCATCATCCTTCAGCAGGAAATTCCCCCAGGCGGCTCTCTCAGACTTCGGGAGAGCGATGTCTTTGATAGAAAGAAACGTTAACCAGAAGATACTGTTCACCGATTTGGTTGACAGACTGTATCTTCATTTGTAGAGAAAACAATGGATAAGGAATCTATACAATTCGATTGTTTCCGCGGATGCGCGGTGAGCCACGACTCCGGGACCGGAGAGACCAACTGCAACTACCGTCCGGGATGCTGCAAACTGTCCGCCAACAATTATCTCAAGGGCGTGAGTGATGGTACATTTGCGGATTTGTTCGAGGTGCGCTTCAAGAACACCCGCAAGGGAATCTACGTGAACGACTCCGGGCAAAACATTAAAATCGGTGACCTGGTGATTGTTGAGGCCCAGTCGGGTCACGACCTGGGCATAGTGACCCTGGAAGGCCCCATTGTGGGAAGGCAACTCAAGGCCAAAGGAATGGAGAATGACCCCGCTTCATTCAGGAAGATATACCGCAAAGCCCGCCAGATCGATATCGAGAAATGGCAGGAGTCCATTGCCCGCGAGCAGGACACTATGATTCAGGCCCGCCGAATCGCGACGGAGATGGGCTTGGATATGAAGATCGGCGACGTGGAATTTCAGGGAGACGGCACCAAGGCTATATTCTACTACATCGCAGACGGGAGGGTCGATTTCCGGCAGCTCATAAAGGTCTTTGCCGAGGAATTCCGTATCCGCATAGAAATGAAGCAGATAGGCGCAAGGCAGGAAGCGGGGCTCATCGGCGGCCTCGGTGTGTGCGGCAGGGAACTCTGCTGCGCCAACTACATCACCTCGTTCCAGAGCATTTCGACCTCGGCCGCCCGTTGCCAGGACCTGTCTCTCAACCCTCTGAAACTTGCCGGCCAGTGCGGCAAACTCAAATGCTGCCTCAATTACGAGGTGGCCACATATATGGATGCGCAGTCCCGCCTGCCCAGAGTTTCCGAACCGCTTGAGTTCCAGGACGGACTTGCCTATCTGCGCAAGACGGATATTCTCGCCGAAGTGATGTATTTCTCTTACGACAAGTCTTCCGATGCCAACCTTTATGCGCTGGATGCATCGGAGGTGAAGGAAATCATCAAGATGAACAGGAACGGCATCAAGCCGGAGTCGTTGCGTTCCGAGCCGGAACCGGCATCTCCGGAATTCGTCACTTCCGTGGGAGATGACAGCATCAGCCGCTTTGATGCTCCGAGACGGAAGAAAAACAGATCCGGCCATAACCGCGGCCGTCGTCAACAGCAGAAGAACAATAAGTCGGAGAAATGATGAGACAGGTATTTTTGCTGGCGGTATTGGGACTGGTGGTTTCTTTCTGTGACGGGCCGGATATGGAGAGCCGGTTTGTCAAGGTGAAGGATGCGGAAAACGGATTCTATCTTTTCACGGTGGATATGCCGGATTCGCTGGGTTCCTACGATTTCGGTTTCTATTTCAAGGCGGACCGGCCGTTTGCGGACAGCCGGCAGTATGACATACCTGTGGATGTCAGTTGGATAAGTCCTTCTTCAATGATAAAGTTGAAGGAAAGGGTTTATCTCAGCGGCAGGGGTGATGAGGGTCGTGTTCAGGAATACAGGACCGGTGTGCGGACATCCGAAACGGGGGAATGGACCATTCAGGTATACCCCAAGGAAGTGCCGGACGGTTTTCAGGGCATTGGCTTGACAATGAAGAGAAATGGGGCACGATAAACTCAGAAGATTCGCGGAGAATGAGACTTTCTCCTGTCTGCTCCAGCCATCTGCGTCGGATGTCCTGGCTGAAGGGTATTTCAACCTGACCGACCATCCCGTGAAAGGCCATTGGAACGGGAAGTTTTTCCCTCAGGGTGCTCCCGACCGTGGCATTGTGCTTGAACTCGGATGCGGCAAAGGGGAATACACCATAGACCTGGCCCAGCGTGACCCGTCGCTGAACTATATCGGTGTGGATATCAAGGGCGCCCGCCTTTGGAAGGGTGCGAAATACGCGACTGAGAACGGATTGCCCAACGTGGCTTTCCTGAGAACCAGAATCGAGTTCATCCCGGCTTTCTTCGCTCCCGGTGAAGTGTCCGAAATCTGGCTCACCTTCTCCGATCCGCAGCCCAAGAGCCCCAACGCCCGTCTCACGTCCCCTGTTTTTCTTGACAGATACCGCAAATTCCTCAAACCGGGCGGCATCGTGCACCTTAAGACCGATTCCGTCCTGTTGCACGAATATACCCGTGAGGTATGCGCCGCGCAAGGGCTAAGGGTATTGTGCTGCACCGACGACCTGTACGGCTCCGATGCTTCCGTCCCGCCGGGCGTAAGGGAAGTCCAGACCTTCTATGAGAAGATGTTTCTGGAGAAGGGGAGCAAGATTACCTATATGTCATTTGTTCTCGACTGATATGAAAAAAGTTCCGTTACTGCTTTCCGGCATATTCGCCCTCGCCGCCTGCACCAACCGTGTTTCGTATGACAGCGAAATGCTCGTGACCTATCTGGAGCAGAGCGAAGGTCCTACCCTGTCCTGTTTTCCCAATACGGGTGTGACTTTCATCCGTGAGAAGAATCTGCTCTTCAGGGATCTTGACAAGGATTCTACCCTGGACGAATATGAAGACTGGCGCCTATCCCCCGAGAAGAGGGCCGCTTCACTTGTGAAGGACCTTTCCGTGGAGGAACTTGCCGGCCTGATGCTCTGCAGCCATATGCAGAACGTGCCGGGCACCGATGCCAATCATTACTCGGGCAAGGTGTTCCGGGAAAGCGGGGCCTGCGCTTCCGACCTTACGGACGAGCAGAAGGTTTTTCTTACGAGGGACAGGGTGCGTTCCGTACTGCTTGCGGCCACCTGTGACCTGAAGACTCAGGCCGATTGGACCAACAACGTTCAGGCGCTTGCGGAGGGAATGCCTCACGGCATACCAGTAGCCATCCTTTCGGACCCCAGGCATCACGCCGCATCCACAATGGAGTTCGAGGCGGGCAGCGGCGGAGAGATTTCCGTCTGGCCCAAGTCCCTTGCCATGGCGGCGACTTTCGACCCGGCGCTTATGGAAGAGGGTGCCCGCATAATGGCTGAGGAATACCGGGCTATGGGCATCACTACGGCCCTTTCCCCCCAGATAGACATTGCAACGGAGCCGAGGTGGTGGCGTTTCGACGGCACTTATGGGGAGGATGTCAATCTTACGGCAGATATGGCCCGGGCCTATTGCGACGGCTTTCAGACTTCTCCGAAAGGAAAGAGAATCAAGGGAGCGTGGGGCTATGGCAGCGTAAATGCAATGGCCAAGCACTGGTACGGCTATGGTGCACAGGAGGGAGGCCGTGACGGCCATTTCGCCACGGGGGAGTATTCGGTATTTCCCGGCAACAATCTTGCATTGCACAGAAAGGCTTATACCGACGGTGCCTTCCGTCTGAGGCGCGGCACCGGCAAAGTGGCCGCCGTTATGACGGGATACACCATTCTCAAGGACCAGGACCCGTCGGGAGAAAACGTAGCCCTGTCGTATTCCGACAAATTCATACGTCAGGACCTGCGTGAAGATGCGGGCTTCGACGGCATCGTATGCACCGACTGGGACGTGACCTACGATTGCACGGACCTCGGATGCTGGGGCAGGGGCAAGCCCTGGGGCGTCGAGGACCTGAGCGTTGCCGAAAGGCATTACAGGATATTGAAGGTTGGAGTGGATCAGTTCGGAGGCAACAATGACCTGGAGCCTTTGATGGAGGCTTACAGGATGTGGGCCGATGAGTTCGGAGAGGAATCTGCGCGCGCACGCTTCGAGCAGTCCGCCCGCAAGGTGCTGGAGAGTATGTTCCGCACAGGGATTTTCGAGAATCCTTACGTCAGGTATTCCCGTGCTTCCGAGCTTGTTGGGAATCCGGACTTTATGGCCGCCGGCTACAGTGCCCAGCAGAAATCGGTGATAATGCTCAAGAATGCCGGAGGGGTTCTGCCGCAGGCGTCCGGAGCGAAGGTGTATATGCCCAAGCGTCACTTCCCGGAGACTTTCGGCCCCTGGAACGCGCATACGGTTGACAGATGGGATTATGTCGTGAGCCCTGAGTTGCTTTCGAAGTATTTCGAGGTGGTTGATACCCCTGAGGAGGCGGATTTCGCGCTGGCTATGATAGAGGAA
Organism: Bacteroidales bacterium; assembly: GCA_024401795.1. Classification (GTDB taxonomy): domain Bacteria; phylum Bacteroidota; class Bacteroidia; order Bacteroidales; family UBA932; genus Cryptobacteroides. The sequence continues at coordinate 9,542 of JAKSKJ010000034.1, forward strand.
CCCTCGCTCAATATAGGTTATGATGAAAAGGATGCCGCTGCGGGAGGCAACGGGTATGTGCCGGTGAGCCTGCAATATGAAGATTATACGGCGGTCGATGCCCGCGAGGTGAGTCTTGCCGGCGGCAATCCCCTTGAGGGTTTCACCAACAGATCGTACAAGGGTAAGACCGTTCGCACTCCCAACAGGGATGATATGGTGCAGGTGCGTGAACTCAAGGCAATTATGGGAGACAAGCCCGTGGTGGTCGCGATAAATGCTTCCAAACCTCTGGTTCTTGCGGAGATTGAACCGTATGCGGATGCCGTTCTCCTTTCGTTCGGAGTGCAGAGACAGGTTCAGCTCGACGTAGTGGCCGGCAGGGTGGAACCTTCGGGATTGCTGCCTATGCAGTTGCCTGCCGATATGCATACCGTCGAGACACAGCTTGAGGACGTTCCCTTCGATATGGAGTGCTACCGCGA